>JAGNSQ010000045.1:0-1331 GCA_017987975.1 Saprospiraceae bacterium | reverse complement strand
CCATGCTTCCATAGCGAGTGATTGTGAGGAGTGCCATGCAGGAGGTAATTATAACAATACACCCAATACGTGCAATGGATGTCACAACGCTAATTATGTAGCAGCAGCGAATCCGAATCACGTGGCTCTTGGCTTGTCAACCAATTGTGCAACATGCCATACTACATCACCTGGCTGGTCACCTGCCACTTTTGCTGTTCATAATACTTATTATCCATTGACAGGAGCCCATGCTTCCATAGCGAGTGATTGTGAGGAGTGCCATGCAGGAGGTAATTATAACAATACACCCAATACGTGCAATGGATGTCACAACGCTAATTATGTAGCAGCAGCGAATCCGAATCACGTGGCTTTGGGTTTGTCCACAGACTGTGTGTCTTGTCACACCACTGCACCTGGCTGGTCACCTGCTACATTTGCAGTTCACAACAATTATTATCCGCTTATTGGGGCCCATGCCTCGATCGCGTCTGATTGTAATCAATGTCATACGGGAGGTAATTACAGCAATACCCCAAACACTTGTTTTGGTTGCCATGCGTCAGAATACAATACAGCCAATAGTCCCAACCACATTTCAGCTGGCTTCCCAACCGATTGTGTCATTTGCCATGGTCAATCCAACTGGACGCCATCTACCTGGGACCACGATGATTTGTATTTCCCTATCTTCAGTGGCGAACACGAAGGAGAATGGGATGATTGTAGTGATTGCCATACCAACTCTAGTAATTACAACATATTCACATGTTTTACCTGCCATTCTCAAAATGAGACAAATGGAGACCACAATGGAGTATCCGGTTATCAGTACAACAGTAATGCTTGTTACAATTGTCATCCCAATGGAGAAGAATGATGAAAAGAGTATATAGCAGCATATTATTTTTGTTTGTCTTGGCCGGTAGTATATCTGCACAGCAAAAGGAATGGATAAATGGAAGTGTTTCATTTGCCAGTGCCGCCAATGTCTATGTAAGGTTTGACAATACTACTGATATAAAAGAAGGTGATACTTTGTACATTGATGAGGCAGGTATCTTTAAAGCAGCCTTAGTGGTAAAAAAGAAGTCGTCTCTATCTTGTGTTACAGAACCATTGATAGCAGGTAAGGCATGGACAACGGGAATGGTAGTGATGAGTCCCAAAGTAATGGATAAAAAAGAAGAGGTTAATCCTGTCCTTGTGGGTCCGAACCCGGTGGTGGTTACTGAAGATACAGTCAATACAGAAGCAACTGACTCCAGTTCCACCAAAAAAGAAAAGGTGCGAAAACCCCTCATCAATGGTCGGTTTTCTGCATCGACCAATGCTAGTTTGACAGATGG
>JAGNSQ010000155.1:4162-6655 GCA_017987975.1 Saprospiraceae bacterium | reverse complement strand
CCCCTACTTGTCCCATCCGTAGTGATGGGAGCCCCTATATCACCCTCAATTAAACTGCATTTCCTCCATCGAAGCCGCAATGGCTCTGGGGAGCGTAAAATAACGGACAGAAGAAAAAGTGGGTTTCATTTGCTTTTGGAAAGTAGCTGACAGACAGGATAAGAAATGATCGTTTTCCTGACGACTACCTATTGAAACGCGGAGGGTGTTTTTTAGCAGGGTAAAGGAAGAAGTATTTAAAATCTGGATGCCGTTTTGTTGGAGTGTATGCAGGACTTGGCTATGGTCATTTTCATTGGCAAATTTTATGAGCAGGAAATTGCCTTCGGAGTTGTAAACTTTCAATGGATGGTGGAGAGGGAGAGACTCAATATTTTGTTTCATTCTTTGTCTTTCGAATATGATTTCATTCAGCAATTTTTTGGATGTGGTGATGAATGAATTCTGGAAGAGGACTTCTCGGGCGAAACATAGGGTGAAGGCATTGAGGGAAAAGGGCAACATCAGTTTTTTTACCAGGGCGGTCAATTTGGTATTCGCGCATAGATAACCCAACCTGAGTCCCGCTATGGGAAAGGCTTTTGAGAAAGAGCGGATCACCATCAGGTTGGCATGGGAATCGACAAGAGGGGTAAAATCTTCTTTTGCAAATTCGGTGTAGACACCATCGATGATCACCAATGATTCAGGGTGCTGTTCAAGGATTTGGAGTAGTTGAGTTTTTGTAATCGAATTGCCGGTGGGGTTATTGGGTGAGGTGATGATCAGTACAGATTGTGCATCCAGCGTTGGTAAATTATGCAGCTCAAAGTCGAGAATTTCATTCAATAGCCAGGGCGTAAAGGGTATGTTGTAGGTATTGCAATGGTATTCAAACAGTGAATAGCTCGGGTGGGTAATGACGATCTTTTTTCCATTGATGGCAAAATAATTCAACAAGCTCGTTATCAACGAAGCAGAGCCGGGACTAAGCGTGATTTGATCCGACTGTAAGCCACAGTACTGTGCTACCTTCGTTTCTATATCGCTTAGGTCGGCCGAGGGGTAACGATTCCAATTTTCCTGCCTGAGTGCCTGAAGGGCTTTTTCTTTCCAAAAGTGATTTACATCTTCAGCCTGTTCGTTTTTGTCCATCCTGCATGAGGCCGGACTTTTGATGGCTTTGATCCTGGCGGGTGCCGCCACCAATTCTTTGCTGAAAAAGTGATTCATGGTAAATTAATTGTGATTATTGTTGGAAAGGTACTGCCTGAATTAATGCCAACGCGGTTTCATGGTCATATGTAAAACCTATGTAGCCCTCAGCATGTGTGGCAATGTCTACACCCGGCCTTGCTGTAAATGGATTAGATAACATTTTATCATTGGGCTCAAATCTACAAGCCCGCAAAAGTTTCATCCACTCTGTGGCTAACATGTGTTTTTCAAATCGATCCTCTTCTGATTTGCCAATGATGTCTTCGATCTCTCTTCCAAAAAACAACTTTAGTCCATTCTTTTGATCCTGGGTAATGTCAAGCAAATCAATCACACGAAACAGGCAGTAGAAATGGTTCCAGCTGTTTTTGAACCTTGGGAAAAATTCAGGTTCAAAATGATCCACATTGGGTTCAATCATATAGAGTGATACAGGGTTAATCAAGCGCAAATTTTCCAAAGTGGCCTTGCGCTCTTCCAGTGTCCTGATATGGTGAAGCGCCAGAGAAGCATTGATGATAACAGCCCCTTCGATACAAGTGAGTGAAGTAAAATCGAATCTTTCAGCATAGTCCAACACCGGTACAAACTGAATCTCAAAAGGCACGCTGCTATTTATTTCCGTTATGTTTTTTTCTGCCATAGATAATGCATCCGCAAAAGGCTCTAAGCCCACGATGATGAGTTTTTTTAGACTTGGTAAAGCTTTCGCTTTTTCTATCACGTGCATCATTTGGGTGCCCAGTCCAATGCCGATATCGATCAACGTAACCACCTCCTGATTTTGCATATCAGCAATAATGGCCTCATTCACCAACTGCTGGCTGTACTTCACAAAAGGAAACTGGTCAATCAATATATCAAACAATTCGATCTGCGAGACCCCCGCCATGGATTGATAAATATTTTCACAGATCACATCCGACTGCATTCTGCGGTTAAGTGCTTTTAAAAAAATGGTGGTCAGGAGTTTTTCAGAATTGGTGGATACACCATCACTGCAATACTTAAACAATGATTCAGATGCCTTCATTCTATCGGCTTCGCTTTTGTTCATTGCCATCACCTCGCAGAGTGCATGATAAACGGATCCTCCTATGGTTTTACCCTTTGAAATTCCTTCAGTCGCTAGTGTCAGTTCAAAACTTGTGATCATTGTTTTAATTTTGATGTCACAAAGTTGAATAGATTGCTCGGCTTCCTGTAGCCAGATTGGGTGAACAGCCTAAGAAATAGATTGAAATGTAGGATGTGGGAATTAAAGCGTACAATGAACTTAGGTTGAAAAGGGAAAAA
>JAGNSQ010000155.1:0-4062 GCA_017987975.1 Saprospiraceae bacterium | reverse complement strand
TGAACATATATAAAACTAACCTCCACACTTCCTGCAAGCCTTGCCATCACTGGATGACCCGCAGCCGCCTTTGGATGTGCCAAAGTGCTGACATGACTTGTTGTGACGGACCTTGGTTGACTTGGTAATCCAATAATCACAACCCTTTTGATCCAAATCATCCCGATAATTTTTTTCCTCCTGTTTTTGGCTTTCGAAGGAGCCTCCAAAGTCCTGCGGATAAAACCATACTTTGATAAAATCGCTAATCTGGGCGTAATCTAAGGTAGATTGGAGCATGATGCCATATTTGTAATCACTTTCATCTTTCATGATGAGAATGATGCCCGCCTTTTTATTGGTTTGGATGCCATACCACAGGGCCTGGCCGATGCTGTGTTTCCAGTTGTTGGCCCATTCTACTTCTATGGCGTATTCGTCTGTGACGATGTCTACCCGGCCATTTTTTACAGAGACCTCTGTTTGTCCACCCAATTCCTTTGCCAGTTTTTGGACGTACCAGGCTTCGTTTTGGGCGAGAGTGGGGAGGGTAAGGAGGAGGAGGAAGAAAGTGAAATATTTCATTGGATTGAGGTTATGGGTTCTATTATGACAATTGATGGCAACATTATCCTAAAGTGGAGCCACCTTATTTTTTTCATTAGGTATAGATAAAAGCTGATTTAAAAAATGGGTGTAGTGCTGAATCTTCACTGATTTTTGGTTTGGCAAAAGTGAAGGTTCATGTGATTTGATGATACCATTATCCGTTTGTGTTAGGTAAAAGGATGCTGCGGTGTGATTGTAAACGCAGAATGAAATTTGATGGGTGTCAAAGAAAAAAGGCAGGACTTGCAACTTTTTTAGGTAATCATTTTCGGCGATATTTTTATCAGAAAAATCCTCCCAGAAATAAGGGATGATGATTGCAAAGCGCGTATATATGCCCGCTAGATTTTCCAGGCGTTTGATGCGTGAAAATAGGTCTTTGGGATCTGAACTAAAAGTTTTGGCATCCAATGATATCAATTGGCCGTTATACAGGTTGAGTAAAATATCGTGTTCGCCATCATTATTGTTTACATCTCTGGCAATAATTTCTACATTGCGAAAAGATTCCAAAACGACATTTGTTTTGGTTGATTCGATATAGGTCAATACCTCTTTTTGAAGGATTCTTTCAAAGTAAATGGGAGGAGAATATTTTGAAACAAATTTATTATAGTTAATTTCAAATTCACTTTTAAGATTGAGCTGTTCTTCAACCAGTGATTTTATAGTTTTGCTTGAAAACGCCATTTTAACAATTGCATTAATGTCTGGTTTGGATGGCTTAAATGATGGCAATTCAACCTTTGATATGGAGAATTTCTTTTTTAGATTATCTGCCATAGACTCTTTAAAATCCTGACAGGTTTTTTTTAATTTCTCGTGATATTTGTTTATTTCTTTCAGCATATCCTCAAAGAGTTGATCCCTGATTTTATTGGTGATGGGCAAAATAGATACCATCTCTTTTTCTATGACTTCTTCTTTTGTAATGGCTTCTTCATTGGAATCTTCCAGCAGGACAGCACTTTTGTTTTTTGCATTCAGCTTGCCATAAAATGCCATCCTGAATTGTTTTTCCTCAAAGTGATTAGCCAGGTCGCCGTTGAAAGTAGGTGCTTGAATTTGTCTTATGCTATGATCATAGAGTTTAGATATTTGAGATAGTTTTATATCTGATCTTAAGGGAGTAGTAGTATGTCCTGAGATATTGTAGACATCAATGCAATTGTCTTCCATATTGGGATAAATCATCTCCCAACCCCGCTCCCAGTTATTTTCAAGGGCATAGGTCCAGATGCTCAGGGCTATGGCCTTGACGCCGCCACCGATGTTGATGACTACATTGTTTTCACCTTTTAAATATTCCGCCAATAAATGGCCAGCTGTATTGTAGTCGGCCATCATCAACTTTTTGACAGTGATAGGCGCATCTCGTAATGACGGATCATTTAAAAAAGCCTCTAACAAATCTGTCCATAATTTTACCTTGCCTTTTTCAGAGGTGAGGATGGTAACTTGTTTGATATTTTTAATTTGATACCGGGACTCGGTAAAGAGGGGAAGGATGTTAACGCTGTTTTGAGCAGTGGCAATACACACATAGTGGATGCCGGGTGAGGAAGACTGGGCTTCGTGCATGTTTGGTGTTTGATAGTGGGTTAAAGATAATGATAAATGAGATTATAGACAAACTTTGGACAAGGGCATTAAAGCGCTAAGTTTTACCCCTATCGAAATACAGGATTTATCCCCCCTGAAAATAAGGGTAATTCCTTTGGCTTTTTCTTGGTCTGACTTGCAATTTTGTGCTATCGACATTTGCTTTTAATTGTTGGTCCTTGCCCCCAAGGTTAGGGGTGGCGATTCCGAAAAGCCAGAAAAGAGTAGGACACAAATTTTAAATCTAATTTTATGATCAATTTGAGATTAAAGCAGGAGCGAATAGCAGTAGCCCCTGTCGATTTTAGCAAACTCCTGATTTGGCCTTGGAGGCGATGCAAGGTAAGAATCCTTGTGGTAGCGGATGGTGGTATTGACTTTAGTACCAACGGTTTTGGACTTTCAGAACTCATCACCAAGGCGCTGAATTCCAGTGGACGACCCTATGTTGATTTTATCGTGAAAACGGCGCATAGAAACTCTGGGATTGCCTGTGACAGTCCCGGCTTCCGTTTTGACAACAGCCAGAATCCACCCGCTGCGTTAAAATTCAACAATGCCAATTTTGACCAGGTATGGTTGTTTGGTGTGGAACGCAATGGCAGTCTGCCAGCTTTGGAAATGAAAGCGCTTACTGATTTTATGAATGCAGGAGGTGGTGTGTTTGCTACTGGCGACCATGAAAACCTCGGGCAGTTTATGTGCTCAGAAATTCCCCGTGTAAGAAGCATGCGCAAGTGGTATTGGCCGGTGGCTCCTGCCGGAAGACTCGTTGCCCCGGATGGAGCTTCAGCCAATCGACTGGATACCACGGTGGTGGGAGATACCGCCAACTATCAATTTGATGACCAGAGCGATGAGACCCCTCAAAACATCATCCCGCGCATGTTCACAGTGGGCACTTCATCGGTTGCCCACCCCTTGTTGAGCAAGAGTGGTGGCATCATCAGGGTCTTGCCCGATCACGCCCATGAAGGTGAGTGCGTAGTACCTACCAACCTTACCGAAAAGGTAATACCCGGTGATGCACGGGATGAATATCCAGTGGCCTTAGGTGGCGGTGCCCGTGTGCAGCCCCAGATTGTTGCCATATCTTATTCCGGAGCAGGTCAGCTGACTGATGCCGGCAAACCCGCCGTGAACCCCCGTTGTTTTGGTGCTATCTGTGCTTATGATGGTCATTTGGCCGGTGTGGGCAGAGTTTCCGTTGATGCCACCTGGCACCATTTTTTGAACATCAACCTCAATGGCACTGGCAGCAGCAGAGGAGATACCGGATATTATGTAGGAGGAGTGCCCAATGCAGCCTACCACGACATCATCCGTTATTTCAGAAACATTGCCATCTGGCTGAGCCCAAGAAGACTACAGTTTTGTTTCCGTTTCAGATGGATCTACTACATCCGCTATAGCTTTCCGCTCATTTGGGAATTGCACAAATTTGAATACTGGGACTGGAGGTCACTGCTCGATGCAGGTAGCAGGGTGCGCGTAATGTTGGAAGAAACATTTTCTCATGCTGAGATCTACGAAACGGCCAAGGAATTGCTGGCAGGCGCTACAGGAGAAAAAAACCAGACCCTCGTCAATGCACTGGCAGGTTTGAGTACAGAGAAAGAAAACATCTTTCCTCCGCTGCTCAAGGAAGACACGGTGATCAATCTGGTTTTGGGTGCCACCATCCAGAGTATTGTCAACCAGCTGCCTGAGTTCCCCAACGAAGCAGCCGAATATTTCAGTGATAAGTCGGACGACAAAAAACTGGAAGCCATCATCTCTGAAGGACTTGATCAGGGCTTAAACGCCGTGGCTGCCTTGCTCAAAGACCAGGAAGCTTTTGCCAAAAGGTTTAATAAGGTGTTAGGTAAGTAA
>JAGNSQ010000044.1 GCA_017987975.1 Saprospiraceae bacterium | reverse complement strand
ATCAGTGTCAAACTTACAATCTTTAACAAGGTTGAAAAAGTATCTCTGCTGTTCAGCTCTTTGATCATTTCACTGACCATCAATCTGTTCTGAAAACTATTATCTGTTTTAAACAAAAGACTGAAAAGGTTGGTAAAGGTCAGAATACCCAATCCGCCCAATTGAATAAAAATGATGAGAATTGTTTTACCGAAAAGTGTAAATGCAGAGTTGGTGTCTACAACTGTCAAACCGGTAACCGTAACTCCACTTGTTATGGTAAATAATGCGTCTAACACAGAAATACCCTTGGTGGTCGCAGCCGGTAGCATCAGAAAAAAGGTACCACAAAGTATCAGTATGATAAAACTTAAAACAAAAATGACCGCCGAATGCAAGCCAGAATTACTAACTGAATTGATTCTTTGCGAAATACTTAGGAAGGCTATAAATATGGAAAAGAAAATAACATTCCCTCTAGAATCAATGGGTAAAAAATTTTGATCTACCAACCATTGAAAGGCAGCAATTAAGTAAAAAATGGATATGGCAATAAATGTCCCTTTTACTAGTCGTTGAACAAATTCTTTTTCTTTAAGATATAAAAATATACTTATAAAAACTGAAAAAACACCAAATACAAAATTGACTATTTTAAAAGCTACAAAATACTCTTCAATAAATGACAACTTTAGTCCATAACCAACGGTCTGAATAAGGATGACAAGTATCGATAAAAGGAAAAAAACGGTAGATATTCGACTGAATATCTTTCTATCTTCAATCCAGTAATGTATCATTTTGGACTTTCTTCAGGTTTTTTGAGAGAATTGACCGCTTCTGTGGTTTTTTCCCAGAACCTGCTAAAAACAGGTTTCAGGCCCTGAAATAACTTTTGGGAAACCGCGGGCATCTGCATGAGATGGGTATAGGTAGTTGAATTTGTCTTCGTTTCTTCTTTAATCAATGTCAACTTATCTGCAAATCCTACCAGATAAGACAACAGAATGGCAAAAAAGATAGACTGTACGCTCCCACCTGCCAACTTGTTTACAAAGTTGACATTGACTACTTCCAGCAAGTCTTCCAACTTTTTACCTACAAAACGAATGAGGATCATTACCCCTAAAAAGGTGAAAGCAATGCCAAGAATTAAGGTTATTGATTTATGGGTATGAAAGGTAGCTTCTATGGCATCCATAGTCCATGGACTTAATTTGAGTGCAGCCAGCACACCAATTAAAAGAGATAAGGTATCAAAAACAGTTTTGATCAAACCACGCTGGTAACCAAGGTAAAACCCAAATGCTACGACGATGACGGTGATGATATCAATGGTCAAGGGACATTAAATTTAAACAAATTTAGGTATTTTTGGAACCAATTATTAAAAATTATCTAAAAGATTGAAACGATTAATCACTCCGGGTGCCCTACCCACTAAAGACCTGCACCAATACATGATAGGGGCGGTCTCACCTCGCCCTATTGCTTTTGTAAGCACGGTAGATGAAAATGGTAACGACAATCTGGCGCCTTATAGTTTTTTTAATGCCTTTAGCTCAAACCCACCGATTGTGGTTTTTTCTTCCAATAGAAGGGTGTCCAACAATACTACCAAAGATACCCTCCACAACATCTATATCAACAAGGAGCTGGTAGTCAACATGGTGAATTACAACATTGTAAGGCAAATGTCCATAGCCAGCGCAGAGTATCCATCTCAGGTAGATGAATTTACTAAAAGTGGCTTAACCAAGGCCAGCGCAAGTCAGGTAAAAGCGTCTCTGGTGGCAGAATCGCCTGTCAATATGGAGTGCCGTGTTAAAGAAATCATTGCCCTTGGCGATCAGGGTGGGGCAGGTCACCTCATTATATGTGATGTACTGTGCATCCACATCGATGAAAATGTGCTGGATGGTGACCGAATTGATCCCCATAAAATTGACCTGATGGGAAGAATGGGCCGGACTTACTATGTGAGGGCCAGCGGCGACGCCATCAGTTCTATCTACCAACCGGTTACCGATCTGCCAATTGGATTTGATGCCTTGCCAAATTTTATCAGTCACAACAACTATTTCACTGGCAATGAAATTGCCCAAATAGCCGGGCTTAATATGCTGCCGGCAAGGGAGCAGTGGCAGTCTTTACCATCTGCTTTATTTGAATTGGATGAAGCTTCTTTTTGCAATACAATGAAAGATTGGCTTAGAGATGGCAAAATTGAAGATGTCTATGCTGGTATGGTACAGTATTATGAGATTAAATAAATGCAATGAAACTGCTCTGTATTGAAGGAAGCACAGATGACTGGTCGGTGGCCATTGTAGATGAAGGTAGGGTAGTAGCTTCAGAAACCCATAGTGAAAGTAATACCATGGCATCAATGCTGGCAGTTGCTATAAAAAATACTAAGTATCAGGCGCAAATCAGTTTTCAAGATCTTGATGGCATTGCCATCGGTTCAGGACCCGGCTCATACACTGGACTTAGAATAGTGGCCAGTACTGCCAAAGGCCTGTGCCTTGGTGCTAATTTGCCCCTTTTGGCGGTACCAAGTCTCAAAGCTCTGGCTATGGAGGCCCTAAAAAATTCAGAACTTGATTTTTGTTTGGCTATGATTGATGCCAGGAGAAACGATGTTTTTTGTGCCTTATATGATAAAATGGGCAGGGAAATTTGGCCCGCACAGATACTTACCCTCCAAAACGAAACATGGAAATCCCTGCCAGAAGGCAAAATCGGACTCTGTGGCAATGGTATTTTAAAGTTATCTCCGTTTAATTGGCCTGATATTTTCACAAAAGAGCCTGCACAATGCAGTGCATCCTACCTTTTTCAGCCTGCAAATCAGTTATTTATTATGAAAGCATGGGAAAATCTAGCCAGTTTCTCTCCTTTTTACCTTTTACCCCCAAATATTACAATCTCTAAAAAATAGTAGGGGAACGAACTTTTTTAAGTGAATTTTCGTTACTTACATATCAATAATACTCTAATATAATTAACAAATTCTCATTTCCCGAACACATTTTTACTTATTCCAATGGTACTTTCTGTTTTTTGGCACAGCTTTTGTTTTTAAGGAAAAGTATTCTGTGATCTAATAAACAATCTTAAATGAGAAATAAGAAAAACGAAACGGTAACTTTAAGGAAAGGGGACAAGGAAATCCAGCTCGACTATTCCGATTTAAGAAAAGCAGTACTCGTATTGCGAGCAGTCAATCATAAGCTGCGTCAACGCGTAATTGACTTACTGGAAGATGGTGAAACATTGACCGTAACCGATATCTATATCAAATTGCGTTTGGAGCAATCAGTCGCTTCTCAACATTTAGCCATCTTGAGAAGAGCAGGGGTGGTTACAACAGAAAGACAAGGAAAGTTTATTTATTACTCAATAAATAAAAACAGACTGGCTCAAATTGGAACCCTGGTTGAAGATCTCGCAGGTTAAACAGTCCAATTTTGCATTCCTTAATCCCAAAATAGATCATTTGGTTGTATTTACATTAGTTTGATTATCAGTTTAATATAATAAGTTGAAAAAAAAGTATTAAAATTTTTTTTAATATATTTCTCAACTTATTATTTTTTTTTGATCTTTGCCTCAGGTCAAAAAAATAAGAAACTAATTATGAGGGACACTAAAGTTGTTATAAACAGCCAAAAACTCGATTATTCATGTGAGCTCATGAGGGCTCTCGCTCATCCCCTAAGATTAAAAATGTTGTCTTTCATTGATTCCAATAGCGAAATCAATGTAAATCAAATTTATAATGCCCTTGAGCTGGAACAATCCCTAACTTCACAACACCTCAAAGTACTCAAACTCGCAGGAGTAGTTAGTGTTGAAAAAGCAGGTAAATTCATGAAATACAGCATCAATTATGAAGTGCTGGATAAAGCACAGAAAGGGGTAAACAGGTTTATCGCTTCTATCTAACAAAGAATACTACACTTACAGCAGCTGTAATCCACATTATGGCTGTTTTTTTATTTATAAAATATTCAAAACCAGTGCTTTGTAAAATGGTTCTGCCGGGTTAATGGTAGCCGAAGCTTCTCAAATTCTGGTCAGTATTTCTCCAGTTTTCTTTCACCTGTACGTACAATTCCAAGTGCACTTTTTCATCAAAAAAAGCTTCTATCTCTTGACGGGACTGCGTTCCTAATTTTTTGATTGAACTGCCTTTTTCTCCAATAATAATCGACTTCTGGGTTTTTCTATCCACAAAAATGGTGGCCATTATGTGAATTATTGGACCTGACCTCGATTCCATGTGTTTAAAGGTTTCTACCACTACTTCACAAGAATAGGGCACCTCCTGTTTGTAAAGAGATAAAATGTGCCCCCTGATAATTTCACTCACAAAAAATCGCTCAGGCTTATCAGTCCATTGATCTTTTGGGTAGTACACAGGACCTTCCGGTAGATGTTCAACCAGCGTATTTAGAAGTTCATCTGTGCCTTTTCCTTCTTTAGCCGATATTAAAAATGTGGCTGTAAATTCAATCTTTTCATTCCATTCTTTGGAAAGTGCTTCCGCTATTCCGGTTGAATCTAAATCTATTTTGTTGATTATTAGAAATTTAGGTGTTTCTAATGACTTTAGATTATGTACTACTTTTTCTTCATCTTCATATTTGTCATATAGATCAGTGACAAACAATAATATATCTGCATCTTCGAAGCTGGAAAATGCGTAATCATTCATTTTCTTTTGCAACTCATAAGACGGGCGGTCAATCATACCAGGACTATCTGAAAGCACTATTTGATAATGCTCATCACTCAAAATTCCCAATATTCTGTGACGGGTAGTTTGTGGCTTTGAATTCACTACCGATAATCGGTCTTTCATCAATAAATTACACAAGGTTGATTTACCAACATTGGCATGACCAATTACATTCACAAATCCTGAGCGGTGTCCTTCTACCATTTGGCTATTACGGTTCTGTTTCCTTCTACTTTATCACCTATTGCTACCATAATTTCAGCATCCAGAGGAAGGTAGATATCTACCCTTGACCCAAATTTAATAAAGCCCATTTCGGTACCCTGGTCTACTTTTTCTCCTTTGGTGGCATAACAGACGATCCTTTTAGCTAAGGCTCCTGCTATTTGTCGCAACACAATAGTGCCATGTGAAGTACCATAGGCCACTGTAGTTCGTTCGTTTTCCGTTGAAGCTTTGGGATCCCAGGCCGGTAAAAACTTGCCCTCATGGTGTTCACTGTGCAATATTGTACCATTTATAGGGTGCCTGTTGACGTGTACATTTAATGGTGACATAAAAATACTAACCATTCTGGCTTCTTTGTTAAGGTATCCAGATTCAACTGTGTTTTCATTCACCACAATTTTTCCATCTGCAGGCGCGTATAAAATATTTTCACTTTTCTGTGGAATAACCCGGGTTGGGTTTCTGAAAAAGGATAGCAAAAAGACATACAATCCTCCTGCCACAATGAGAATAAAATCTGAAAGGAAGGGTGCCGTCATCCGCACCACTATGCACAACAGGGTCAATGCAATGAATGAAATGATCAAGGTAGGATATCCCTCTTTGTGTATCATAAAGTCATGTTTTTTAGTAGTAACAAGGCGCAAAGGTAAGGTATCACCATGATGAGACTATCAAATCGATCCAAAAATCCACCATGACCTGGTAAAAATGTTCCAGAGTCTTTAACCCCAAAGGCCCTTTTGATGGATGATTCAAATAAATCTCCCAAGGTGCCTATAACCCAGACAACCAGGGCAGTAAACAACCAAAAGCCTAAATTTTCATTGTTTTCAATAGCATTGATAGCCAGTCCTCCAGCCATCGTAAATATGCCGGCTCCTAAAAAGCCTTCCCAGGTTTTTTTTGGTGAATGTCGTTCAAATAACTTTGTTTTTCCCAATTTCCTTCCAATCAGGTAGGCACCACTATCGCTGATCCATATAAGAACAAGAGCCCAAGCCCAATAATGCATATTCCATACTTCATCCGTACTACTTACTACAGGCAATAACATAGAAAGAGCAGGATAAATAAGGGCCAAAACCCATCCCAATCTGGCGTGTGGTAGAAAGGGAGCAGTATAAAGAGAAATTATAAATAAAGTATAGCCTATCAAACCACCGATAATCATCGGATTGGACGATGAATGAATGAAAGTTGGTTCAAGTAGCAGTAGCAGGGCCAAAATAATGCCTATGAACAAGCTGATATTCCTTTTAACTTCAGTCTGTTGCGACATTTTCAGGTACTCGTACATACCACCCAATAATATGATGGAAGTAATGATTTTAATTCCCCATTTACCTGATAAAAGCAAAGAAATGACTACAATTCCAAAAATGATAGCTGTTTTTAACCTCGTTTTAAGTACTTCCTCCATTCAGCTTTTCTTTTTTAAGGTGATTAAAATACCAATAGATCAAAGGTAAGGTCAGAAGAACAATCAGCTGCTGATTGGCTTCAAAATTGACTTCAGTACTTTGTGATTCAATACTTTCAGGCCTGGCATAAGCCAAAATTACATGAAAGGAGTTGTTTAAAATATGGATGCCAATGGTGTACCATAAATTCCCTGTATAAAAGTAGGTTGCTGCCAATACAAGGCCAATGACCATCTTCGGGAAAAATCCGACAAATTGTAGGTGAAAAGCGGCAAAAATAAAGGCACTGAGAAATACTACATAAATCATTTTTTTGACTTGGAGTTGTAGTTGCGCTTGCAGTATACCTCGAAATAACATTTCTTCTCCAATTCCCGGAATTATGGCAATAATCAAAAGATTGGCCATTAACTGTATGGGAGAATCCATTTTAATTAATCCTTCAAGGGCCTGAAAACTAGATTCATCCATGGCAGACATCCATTCCGGTAAAGGAATTTTACCGGCCCAAAATCCCAATAAACCGGCCAAAGGATAACAAAGTAGTAAAAGCAGAAACCACTTCATTAATACCTTGGGGTCAAATTTTGAAGCTGGGAAGGAGGCAGTTTCAAAAGGACCTCGTTTTAAAATTTTCCCAATAATATAACTGCTCAAAACAAACCCAATCAAATGGCTGATTCCAAAGGAAGCCCTTACCAAATCGATATGTTCTTTATTTTCTAATAATTCATAGAGAGAGTTTGAATCCTTGATGTTCAGTCCATTGAAATAAAAAAACGCGTGCATGGCCCCTGAACCCAAAATAAGACAGAGGAAAAAAATCAGAACGGCAAGTACATAGCGGGATCTCAATGTAGTAAAACCCAAATTAAAATGCATAGGGCAAAGGTAATGAATCTCATTACATTTATTTATTTGATTAGGCTGGTATAAGGAGGCCTATATTTTGAAATTGACTTAAGTAGGTTGAAATAAATTGGGTTTGCTTACCTTTATAACCACTAACAGATCTATGTTGATTAAAAAATGCATCATATTAATTTTTCTTTTGAGATGTACTTTGCTCATTTCTCAAAACGTGGAGCCTATCATTTCTGCCTCTTTTCAGGATATGTCTACCTCTCAAATTTTGGAAGAAATGGAGTCGGTGAGTGGGTTGTCTTTTTATTACAAACAAGATGATTTCTCCAATTTGAAACGAACATTTGTTTGGAAGAATGTCCCAATCCAGGAAGCCTTGAATCAGATTTTGGAGGGAACTGATCTCATTGCACTTCCCTATAAAAGCAAAATATGGATTTTATTGAGCAAATCTTATGTGGATAGGAATCAACTGGCTTCGTATTTTAATGACTTGCAACAATCCTTACAAGATAGCAAACAAACGCAGGGAAATTGGATTAAAATTGGAGACTTTTCACAAAATGTATTGGATAAAGTACAAATTTTGAAAGGTATCGTACTGGATAAATTAACCAAAGAACCAATAACAGGCGCCAATATCATTTTTGAGGGGGGCTTTGGCACGGTTACAGAATTTGATGGTTCTTATGAAATGAAATTGAAACCCGGTAGGTATCAAATGAAGGTTGCTTATATTGGTTATAACGATCATCTTGTATTATTGGATTTTCAAAGTTCGGGTGAATATAGTTTTACCATGGAAACAGGAGCTGTAAATTTGGATGAAGTAACAATAACAGCGGTAGCTAAAGATGCTGCTGTAAAAGAAACGCAATCAGGGGTAGCCCGAATAAATATCAAAAGTCTTGACAAATTGCCTACCTTTTTAGGCGAAAAGGACATTGTCAGAGCAGTGTTGTTAAATCCAGGTGTTTCAACAATCGGTGAAGGAGCAACTGGTTTTAATGTAAGAGGAGGAAACGTTGATCAGAATTTGATAGTACAGGATGAAGCTATTTTTTTTAATGCTTCACACGCTTTAGGTTTTTTTAGCACCTTTAATGCGGACTTGATCAAAGATGCAACATTGAGTAAAAGTACAATGACGGCTGACCAAGGGGGTAGAACTGCAGCTGTATTGGAAGTTAATCTTAAGGAAGGGAATAGAGAGAAATGGAGAGTAAAAGCAGGTGTTAACCAAATTTCAGCAACTGTAACAGTAGATGGTCCATTGGGTAAAAACGGAACACTTTCTACCGGCTTGAGAGCTTCGTATTCAGATTACATATTCAAGTTGTTTTCAGATGTTGACATTAAAACATCTTCTGCTTCTTTTTATGACGGCACAATTAAATATGCCTATAAAAAGAAGGGACATATTTTATCAATGACCTTATACAATTCAAATGACAACTTCAGTTACAGTAACAAATACGGATTTAGTTATCAAACTACAGCAGCGACATTGCAATGGAACAAATTGATAAATGTCAATACATCCAACAAATTCAGTCTGGTATATTCAAGGTATGCAAGTAGCCAACAAGATTTGAAACCTGCGTTTGAGTCAGCTTTGAAGTCAGATATTTCCTATATTAAATTACATAATAAATGGAGTTACAGCAAAAATCAAAATAAAATTGATGTCGGATTTCAATCGATATTTTATAGTACAACCCCTGGCAAGTTAGCACCACTTAATGGCTCCAGTTTTGTGCTGCCTTTTGAACTAACAAGTGAAAAAGGTGTTGAATCGGCAGCATACTTATCCTATCATAGAAGCATTGGAAAGCACATTGAGTTGATAGCAGGGCTGAGGTTGAATCACTTCATGGCCCTAGGAACTAAATTGGTATATACGTATATTGACAATGAATTAAAAACTGAAAATATATCGGGAACTGAATCAAGAAATGGTATACTTCAACATTATTGGGTTCCCGAACCCCGACTTTCACTCAAATACGGTGTGGGATCCAACGCTTCAATAAAACTGGGTTATGCCAGAACATCACAGTATATCAATCAGATTTTTAATACCGACACACCTACGCCCACTAGCCAATGGCAGTTGGTAAATAACTATATTAAGCCGGCACTTTCACACAACCTTTCTTTGGGTGTTTTTGCAAATTTTTATGACAATAATTATGAAACTTCAATTGAGGTTTATAAAAGAACTATAGGCAGGCTTTATGACTTTAAGGATTTTGCCAAACTAATTGTGAATCCCCATATTGAAACCGAATTGCTTGAAGGAATAGGCAGGACCCAGGGCGTTGAACTATCTATCAAAAAAAACAATGGACCTGTCAACGGATGGTTGAGCTATACGTACTCTTCAACCCAGCAAAAGGTAGCTGGTATCAACAGCGGATTATGGTACAGCAGCAGCTTTGACAAACCCCATAATTTATCTTTTATTTTTAATTACCAACCCAAACAGCGGTACACGCTGACGGCTAATTTTACATACAGCAGCGGGAGGCCTTCTACTGCACCATTATCCAATTATCTGACGCCAGATAATGTGTACGTACCTGTCTATTCCAACAGAAACCAAATCAGGATACCTGATTATCACCGCCTTGATATTTCATTCAATCTTGCCAGATCACACAACCTGGCAGCTAAGGTAATAACTAGTTGGACCTTTACTTTATACAACGTTTACGGAAGAAAAAATCCATTTTCAGTCTATTACACAAGAGGTGCCAACAATACACCGCAAGCCAATCGACTGGCAGTTATTGGAACAGTTTTTCCAGCCATACGCTTTAACATTGAATTTTTATAACATGAAGAGAAATTCAAAAAGTTTGTCTTATTATCTATTTGTTGTGCTACTAGCATTTAGTCAAACAACGTGTTTGGATACCATCGACATTTCAGTTCCCTCTAAATTTGAAAATGGTTTGGTCGTGCAAGGCGGACTAATCAGACACAGCAACCAGGCTAGAGTAATTGTACAATTTAGATCTGTTTCAGATGAAAAGAGTCAATCAAATGTGATCAGAGTTCTAAATGCCTCT
The DNA here is from genome assembly GCA_017987975.1 of Saprospiraceae bacterium. GTDB lineage: Bacteria > Bacteroidota > Bacteroidia > Chitinophagales > Saprospiraceae > JADKBO01. Next base: position 14,944 of record JAGNSQ010000044.1, on the reverse strand, counting down.
GTTTATAATGATCTGGGTCAGTCAAAAGAACTAATTCTAGACTTAGATGGCTTTTACAAGACCATAATTGAAGATTCAACAAAATTTAGTTTTGCTTTTGGAAGAAGCTTTTATGTGAAAGTAACTACCTATAATGGTGACGAGTTTATGTCAGAACCTGAAACATTGAGTAACTCACCTGCGATTGAATCACTAAGTTGGAAAAAAGTGAAAAAGAGTATTGTCAATAATCTCAATCAAATCGAATTAGCTGATTTTGTTGAAATTTACCTGACAACCCGTAAGCCTGTTGAGTTGAATTATTTAAAATTTGATGTGATCAACGCTTACAAATATACAGATCAACTAGAGGGCTTCCCTCCCGGAAAATTATGCTATGTAACCCAACGGGCAGATACAAGGAATGTTTTGCTTTATGATCATTCTAGCTTGACATTACCAGAGATAAAAGATATTCCGGTGTATGATCATCGAGTCGATTATCTTTTTTCGGAAGGGTACTACGCCAATATTGTGCTGCAAAGCATAGGCAAAAAAGCTTTTGATTATTATACTCAAATTAATGAACTAAACAATCGTGAAGGAAGTATTTACGATGCGCCTGCCGGGAGGATTATATCTAATATAAAAAATATGACACATCCGGATCAAAATGCATATGGATTTTTTTATGCTGTTACCCAGGATACTGCGAGGATCAGTATCCAACCCTCTGAAGTGGGTAGCCCGGCAAGACAATGTCCTGTACCTCCCAGTGAGACTTCACCTTGTCCTGTCAGGTTTTGTTGTGATTGTTTAACCATCAACGGTGCAAAACTTGAGAAACCCTGGTACTGGCAATAAACCTGCAGAAGTATGAAATTGACATCAATTATAATTTTTTCAATAGGCACTTTTTTATTGGCAGCAAATGTCAAAGGACAAAAAGCATTTATACAGTCAGATCGTATATATTATGCAGTAGGCGAAAGAGTAAGCGGCGCTGGCAAGGTTCCTGCCAATGGAGATGCCATAAATAGCGCGGCAATCAAATGGGAATTATTTGGCAGTGAAGATGAACCATATTATAGTTTCTTCACTGTTTTTGACATGAATGGTTGGACAAGTTTTGATTTTAATCTTCCGTACAATATGACATCAGGAGTCTATGACCTTATAGGAACTGTGAGTGTAGATTTTAATGTCATCGAATTGTTTACCTTGCAGCTATCAGTAGTCAATCCGGCTACTGAATGGAAAGATAGTATGGCACTTAGAGCCAATAAAATGCCAATAGTAGATGAGATAATTGATAATTGGTATAGTATTCAAACCAATGGCGATGGAGAGGTTATATCTGTAGAAACAATAAGAGATTTAAAATTATTGACAATTTCTGTTTGTGAGGCAGAAACCAATCCGTATCCCAATTTAGAAATTTCAAATGTGCAAGATGAGATTTGGTTGGGTTGCGCTAATTGGAGCAGAGAATTGTGGTTTTATGGTAAAACGCAAAGGTTTAAAAAACCAACCGCAGTCAATATTATCGGTATTTATTCAAATGAAGCCGATAGTATGAAAATGACAAAGAGCAATCAGGATGGAATATTTAAAACTTTTATGCCCACTTTTTACGGTACAAGGCACTATCAGGCAATTGCCCATGGGGATTTTGAAAACAAAATTTCATATTCAGCTTATACACCTTCTACCAAAATAAAAAGGAATGAAGATACCAATGATTCTTTAGGTCATATATATTATAAATTGAGTCAGGTCAGGCAAAGTGTAAAGACCTATTTTTCAATTTTTGACCCGGTGAACAAAATGAAGGATACTTTTTTGACCCAATCATTGCCAAAGGCGCAGAAGACATATAAAATTGCCAATTACAACAAGTTTGACCTCTTACGAGATTTTTGCAGAGAGAACGATAGTCCTCTAAAGTTTAAAGAAAAAAAGGATCGATGGAATGCCGAGTTTTTAATTCCGGGGGCATATGCCAAAAAATTTAATGCACTTGCTCAAAATCCTTTATTTATAGTTAATGGAAGGCTTGCAATGAATGATCAACTGATATCTTCTCTAAAGACCAAGGACATAGAAAGAGTAGACTTGTTTTATGATCTGGAAGAACTCAGAGGTGTTTATTCGGTATTTGGTACGGAAGGGGTAGTGAAAATAAAGTCGGGAGGCAGATTGGATTGTTGGGATGAAAAAGAATTGAAGGAAATTTTTAATGTGCAAGGACTTTTGATCAAAGAAAGAAGTAGGACAGAAATTATTGAAGACAAAATAAGAAGAGGATTGAAGCCTGTCTTAGAGCCATGCTTAATGTTTGAGGATCGGGAACCACAATCAAAATTAAGAATTTATAGAGGGGACGAAAAATCTGACTTCCATATTTTTGGAATTTTTGTAGACACAAATGGGAAATTGTACTCAGCAAAAGCAGTATTGCCCGCAAAACAATAAAAAAATGAAAACTAGATTAAGTGTAAATCTCAATAAAGTTGCGTTAATCAGAAACTCAAGGGGGGGCAATAACCCTGATTTAGTCAGAATAGCACAAGATTGCGAGGCCTTTGGTGCAGAAGGCATAACCATACATCCCCGACCAGACCAAAGACATGCTCGGTATTCTGATATTAAGGCATTAAAAGATGTGGTAAAAACAGAATTGAACATAGAAGGCTATCCAAGCCCTGAGTTATTGGATTTGGTGTTGGAACATTGTCCGCATCAATTTACTATGGTACCTGATCCACCAGGTGTGCTTACCAGCAGTGAAGGTTGGGCTATTAATGAACATGCCTCTTTCTTAAAGGACATAATAGATGTTTGTCACAAAAAGGGTATTCGAACCAGTTTATTTATAGAACCTATTCCAAGTCGAGCAGAAGAAGCTGCCAAAATAGGTGCTGATAGAATTGAAATGTATACTGGCCATTATGCCAACCAATTTCATAAAGATAGAAGTAATGCAATCTTCTCATATCGTGAAACGGCACAAGCTTCTTTGGCATCCGGATTGGAGATTAATGCCGGTCACGATCTGAATTTAGAAAATCTTGCCTACTTCAAAGCCGGGATTTCTGAGTTGGCAGAGGTCTCAATTGGGCACGCTTTAATTTGTGATGCACTTTATTTTGGACTAAAAAACACAGTCCAGATGTATTTGAACTTGCTGAAGTAAATTTCTTAAAAAATGTTAATTGGCGACATACGCAACATCTCAGTATTAAATTTTTTTTAACTTAATGTTAACTTCTTTTTGCCAAATATTATTTGGTCAAAATAATGTAATTTAGAGTTTGGGCATTGAAAATAAATGATTTGTGTTATTTTTAGGTGGTATTGTGGGAATAAGTGAAATTGTTTTACTTTGCAGGCAGCGGAATCTCTTAATATTCTGTTAATATTTTTACTTATTAGACTCTTAGAGAAACTCAAATTTTTTAAATAACTAAATCAATGTTAGTATGAAGAAACTCTCACTACTTTTATTTGTACTACTTGGCCTGGCAGCCACTGGTTTTGCCCAAAAGACCGTTACCGGTTCGGTAAAGGATCCTAAAGGTGAGCCACTCATCGGCGCCAACGTCATAGTACAAGGGACCGATATTGGTACGGTAACCGATATTGATGGTATGTTTAGTGTGCTTGTCCCTCCCGGCAGAAGCGCTATTTCGGTTACTTATATCGGGTTTTCCGAGCAAATAATCGACATTTCCAATCTTTCCAATGTGAATGTTACCATGACAGAGGGTCAACTTCTGGATGAAGTTGTGGTAACCGCTTTGGGAATTAAACGTGACAAAAAAGCCATAGGTTATGCGGCCACCACAGTTGGTGCTGATGAATTGGCATCTAAACCAGAAACAGATGTGGCTAGAGCCCTGGCAGGTAGATCGCCAGGTGTAAACATAGCCAGTTCTGCTGGTTTGGCTGGTTCAGGTACAAAAATCAACATTAGGGGTGTAAGTACCATCTCAGGTAATTCTCAGCCTCTTTGGGTAGTTGATGGAGTTCCAATCAATACATCTGCCAACGAAAACAACAATTTTAATGATGGTAATATTACACCTACCAGGAACCTTGATATAGATCCTAACAACATTGCCAGCATGAGCATCCTAAGGGGACTTGCTGCCACTACACAATATGGTTCTCAAGGAAGGAATGGTGTAATTCTAATAACAACAAAAACCGGAGGCGGCGGAGCAGGTGCAAAAAAATACAACGCATCTTTTAGCCAATCCTACGGTCAAATTAAAGCCCATATTCCAGAATACCAGAATAAATGGGCTAATGGTTTTGATGGCGACTATGGAGAGTTTTTCTCCAATTGGGGTGTTTTGTTCAGTGATAATTTTGAAGCGGGTGTTCACCCTTATTCTGAAGTCAAGGCAATATTTCCGGATTTAGAAGTTATCCAAGGAAAATATAAAGTTGTAAATACGCCTAACAACGTAAAAGATTTCTTCCAAACCGGCCAAGCGTATACTACTAGCTTTACGGCTGGCATCAATGGTGATATTGGAAATTTTAATGTAGCCATGAGCAAATTAACGGAAGAAGGTTACATTAAAAACAATAACCTGGATCGTTTGAACTTAAGCATTGGAGGTACTGCCAATATTTCTTCAAAGTTGAAGGTGAATGGTAGTTTTTCTTATATTAAAACAGATTTTAAATCTCCAACTGTTGGTGCTGGCTTAGGAAGTAATTCAAATGGAGGTCCTTCCGTTTTTGCCAACTTGTTTTATACGCCAAGGAATATTGACTTAATGAATCTTCCTTATCAACACCCAATCACGGGTGCAAGTGTGTACTATCGTGGAATTACCAACCCAAGATGGTTGTTGGAAAATTCATCACAAGGATCTTTTGTTAACAGATTTATGGCTATGATGGGCGCTAATTACATGGTTAATGACTGGCTCTCAGCTACCTATCGTGTTGGTATTGACTCTTATGATGAAAATCAGGAATACTGGGTTCAAAAAGGATCTGTTGGATATCCGAGCGATGTTGCTGCATTCGGAACAGGATTGTTAAGAACAACCGACGGTAATAACGTAATTACAGATCAAAACTTTATACTTACGGGTCAACGAAATGTTAATGATGATATTGATGTTACATTTAACGTCGGTGTTAACCACAGAGATGACAAATATAGCCAGACAGGCTTAGAGTCGACAAATCAGGTGGTTTATGGCTTGATTAGCCATAGAAACTTTACAACAACAAATTCTAGAGATCTGCGCCAGAATAACCTTAGTTATTTGCAGAGAAGAATAATTATGGGAGCCTATGGTGACGTTACAGTTGGTTATAAAAACTACCTTTATTTAAATGTAGCTGCCAGAAATGACTGGGCATCTTCTCATGAAAAGGATTACAGATCGCAGTTTTATCCTGGATTTAGCGTGTCATTTGTTCCAACAGAGGCATTTGAATCATTGGCAGGTGGATTTATGGATTATTTGAAATTGAGGGCTGGATACGGTACATCTGCCAACTTTGCAAGTCCTTATTCAACAAGATCCAGGCTGACACTTAATGCTACCGAAACTGTTGATGGAAACGGTAATGTTGTTTCTTTGGGATTACCTACCTTACTGGCCAATCCAAATCTAAGACCAGAATTACAATCTGAACTAGAATTTGGTATTGAATCTAAGTTTATGAACAATAGAATTGGTCTTGAATTGTCTTGGTACAACAGAAAGGCTGAAGACCAAATTATAGAAAGACCACTTGATCCTTCTACTGGTTATAGCTCTACCTTCCTCAATGCAGGTACTGTGACCAATAAAGGAGTTGAAATTGGCTTCACTGTAAGCCCTGTAGCAACGAAAAATATCAATTGGAATTTGCGTGCCAACTTCACCAAAAACGTAAGTAAGGTTGTTGATCTTCCTGAAGGATCAGAAGAAATCTTAATCGGTGGATTTTCTAACTTAGGTTCTTTTGCAATTAAAGATCAACCATTCGGAGTAATCAAAGGTACCTATGTAGAAAAAGATGCAAATGGTAACTTGCTGGTTAATTCAAATGGTGACTGGAAGATTTCTTCAGAAATTGGAATCATAGGTGATCCTAATCCTGATTATATGCTTTCAGGTTTCTCTGATTTAACAGTTTATGGTTTAACTTTAGCAGCTCAATTGGATTTTGTTAAAGGGGGAGATATCTTCTCTTATTCAGCAGGAACACCAATCGGAAGAGGGGTTGCTAAAGAATTGGAAGACTTTAACCCTACCATCACTGTAATCTTACCTGGTGTTTCAGAGGAAACTGGTGAACCCAACAACATCCCTATGCCTGCTTCAGGTGTATTCTTCAGCAACACCATTATTGGTGGAGGTGCAGATGACAGGGGAATATATGATGGCACACGATTGAGATTAAGAGAGGTATCAGTTTCATATTCATTGCCTAAGAGTGTTTTCAAGGGTACATTTATAGAAGGTGCATCCATCTCATTGGTTGGAAATAATATGTGGTACAGAGCTTTCAATACACCTGCATCTTCGAAGGTAGATCCAGATCGTACAGCTTTTGGTACTAATAATGCTTCAGGATTTGACTTCCTTGGAGGTCCTTCTGCTGCCAGATATGGTGGAACAATCAAATTTACTTTCTAACCCAAAAAATCTTTAGAAATGACTAAATATATCAAACATATATTCTTTCTTGGGGTGCTTTTTGCGTTGGCATCTTGTGCTTCGCAATTAGATGACCAATTGGAGGATCCCAACAATATTACACCTGATAACCTGGATGTCAACTTTTTGACAAATAAGGTAATGGTGGGCTTTTCAGATTTTTATTCAAGCGCCAATGATCCTGCTATGGAGTTGGCTCGTTATACAGCAATGACTGGAGGGGAAACTTATGCCAGAGCCTACCAACCACAATCTCATAATACCCTTTGGTCTGATGGATATCAGGGTGTTTTGGTTCAAGCGGAGGAATTGCTGAAAGCAGTAAATGGCAAAGGTTTGGATCACCATGAAGGGGTAGCCAAAACCTTAAAAGCATTTACATACATGACACTTGTGGATCTTTTTAATGATGTCCCTTTTGCTGAAGCAGTAGGCGGTACGTCAGGAAACTTTAATCCTGTTTCTGACAAAGGTGATGTTATTTATAATCAATGCATCACCATGCTTGATGAAGCAATTGTTAGTTTGGGTAAAACGCCAATCCAGAAAATTTCGCGCGATATTTATTATGGCGGAGATAATAAAAAATGGGCAGCATTGGCAAGAACCCTTAAACTAAAGGCTTACATGAACCTTTCTGTTGGGGATGCAAGTGCTAAAGCCAAAATCGAAACCTTACTTGCAGAGGACATTATTGACACAGATGGTGAATCATTTACATACAAATATGGTAGCGCTGCTTTGCCAGCTAAATCAAGGCATTTTCTATATAGAAGAATGTACCCTGTTACTGCAGGAGAGGCTGATGGATATCTTTCCAACTTCCTCTTGCTAAATATCTTTGCAGGTAAAAGTGTGGAAGATCCAAGATGGAGATACTATGTATATCGTCAAGTGGGTTCTTTAGAAAAAGCTTTAGAAACCAATCCGGAATCTTTACCATGTGTTTTAAGTCCAAGACCAGATCATATTCTTCCTAGTCAGGGATGGTGCGCATTTGAGCCAGGATTTTTTGGTAGGGATCACGGAAATAACGATGGTATACCTCCAGATGGAGGCGCGATTACGGTTGCTGGTGTTTATCCATTTGGCGGAAGAGTTGACTTAAATAATGGTTTAGCTACCTATGAAGTTTATTCCAAAGATGGTCAAGGTGCTAACGGAGCTGGTATCGAACCTATCTGGATGGCTTATTTTACGGACTTCCTGAAAGCGGAAGCTGTAGCCAGGTTGGGTATTGGCGGAGATGCCAAAGCTTTATTACTAAGTGGTGTTACTAAATCAATTACAGCAGTTCAGGCTTTTGGCGCTGCCAAAGGACAGACTGTTCCAGCCGCATTGGTTACACCAACAGCAGATTATGTTGATGAAGTAAGTTCTGCTTATGATGCAGCACAAGACAAAATGAATGTAATTGGTAAAGAATATTGGCTTGCGCTTTATGGTAATGGTGTAGAAGGTTACAACCTTTACAGAAGAACAGGTAAGCCTTCTGATATGCAGCCAATGAGAGCAGCAGACGCAGGAAACTTTATCTATTCATTTATTTACCCAGCTAACTTTGTTAACCTTAATAGTTCTGCATCTCAGAAAGATATCAATGCAGCCAATAAGGTATTTTGGGATAAAAACACTTTTGTGTTAAAATAATTTTGTAATACAAATCAAAAAGATACAAATGAATATGAAATATCTAAATATAATTTTATTCCTTTCTCTGTTTATTGCTGCATGTGAAGATCCGGAATTGGACCCTCTGCAGGTGGATAAACTTAAAAAAGGTAGTACGCTGGCATTGAGAGGTGAATCGTACGACAACATCGCCAATGATGCATTTGCCACTGGGGTGGATACCTTCAATGTACTTGCAAATAATGCCAATGAGACATTTACATTTACATGCGACTTTGTTTCAGAAAATTTTTCTGACCTTCAATCTGTAGATGTATTTGTTGTGGCTAAAGGGACCAGAACTAAAGTTTTGAATGTACCTGCCAGTGAATTCAAAGATGTAGCTGAGTCTAACTTTAATAGAGCTACCATCAGTATACCTTTTAATACTTTGTTCAATGCAGCAGGTGGTAATATTTGCGACTTTAAACCCAGTGATGTGGTTTCGGGTTCCATTTCTTATATTGACATCGAGAATGATATTAATCTTACAGATGGTACAGTAGTTCCTGCAAGTGCTATTGTCAATTCCAGTTTGTTTGAGTCAACTGCTTTCTACCCTGCACACAAATTGCGTTATGTAGCTAAAGGTCCTGTCTCTGCACCGGTAAAAGCTTTCTTGGCAAGCGGTACAGAACTCGAAGTTGACCTTACTCAGGGCTTTTCAGGAGGTGCAAATGGTGTTACTTTTAAATGGACTGCTGAAGACAATCCCAATGTTGACGGCGAAATTTTATCTGGAGAAGGAAGTATTTTAAAAGGAGGAACATTGACAAATCTTACTGTAAAAAAACAGTCTGTGGTGTATACGGTTGTTCCTACTCTTCCTAACGGATGTCAAGGCTTACCATTTACAGTGACAACAGCATTTTGTAACGCTTCTGATTTAGCAGGAACATTTTCTGCCAAAACCACTGGGGCCGGTGTTTGGGGAGGAACCGATGCTTGTACTTCAGTTTGGGAAGGTACCGTTATTTGGGAAGAAGTTACTGAAGGGGTTTACAATGTAAAAACCATCTCTCCCAATGGAGATACGTTTGTAGATATGTCTATGGGTGGTTACTATGGCTGTTATGGCACAAATGCTCAAGCAAACCTCCCTTTGGGTAACCTAAGAGTCACTCACCAATGTGATAGATTAGGATTTATGGGTACGAGCCAGTGGGATGAAGTATATAAGTTTGAAGATGTTAAAGTAAGTGGCAAAAAACTTACAGTTAAATGGTCAAATACTTATGGTGAATCTGCTGTAGTTGAACTTACAAGGTCTGACAAAGACTGGCCAACTCCAATTACATTCTAATTCAAATTCATGAACAATATTGAAAGGCTTCCCCACGGAAGCCTTTCTTTTTTAGCTTTACAGTATGAAAAGGATTATCATTTTAATTCTATTTTGTTGGAATGGGTTTTTGGGGGGAGCACAAAATTCAACTGCTTTGATTTTTCTCGATCAGGAAAGTTATAATCCAGGTTATAATCTTGTTTATCCCTTTGGTCAAAATGATGTCTTTCTCATTAATGAATGCGGTCAATATCTGCACAAATGGGTAGGAACTCCTGGGAAAATACCGGGTACGGCATCTTATCTTTCTCCTTCGGGAAATCTCCTGAGATGCTCATCTAAAGGTAACTCTCCAAGTGATGCTATCTGGGCAGGTGGAGCCGGCGAATTTATTGAATGGGTAAATTGGGATGGAGAGATCGAATACGAATTTCAACTAAATAATTCAAAAAGAAGGCTCCATCACGACATTGTTGAATTGCCCAATGGAAACGTGTTAGCCATCATTTGGGAAAACTATTCTCCACAAGAAGCCGTCCAAGAGGGAAGAAATCCCAACCTTATTACGGAAGGCGCCATTTGGCCGGATGCCATAATTGAAATCAATCCACAAATGGATTGCATTATTTGGGAGTGGAAAGTATGGGACCATTTGATCCAGGATTTTGATTCCACAAAAGACAATTTTGGTGATGTAGCCATGAACTCCGGTAAAATTAACATCAACCATTTTAGCGCCTCAGGCCAGGCAGACTGGATGCATTCCAATGGGCTAGCCTACCATGAGGGCTATGATCTGATTGCTTTATCAGTAGCCCATTTTAATGAAATTTGGTTCATTGATCACAGCACCTCAATATCGGAGGCGGCCTCTTCCTTAGGGGGTAAATTTGGAAAGGGAGGTGACCTGGTTTACAGATGGGGAAATCCAAGAGCCTTTAAAAGTGGAACCATACAGGATCAACAACTCTTTTTTCAACACGATGTGCAATGGCTTAAGGATGGTAGCATCTCCTGCTTCAACAACAGAGCCAATCCACAGTACTCTACGGTGGTAACATTTCAACCTGAACTGGATACCACAGTATGGGAGTTTGCCAAAAGTGCCAATGGTCAATTTCTGCCTTCGGTTGTGAAAGACACCTACATCCATCCCATCCAAAACAACAAATTGCAGTCAAGCGGCTTATCCAGCGCACAATTTTTGTCCAATGGCAACATATTGGTGTTTTCTGGCAACCATGGCTATGCTTTTGAATTTAAGGCGAAAGAAAAAAAAATGGTGTGGGAGTACATCCTTCCATTCAAAAACGGATTTCCCATATCCCAGGGAAGTGTCGCTTCCAGCAATCTATCTTTTAAACTCAAACGATACCCTCCTGATTTTGCAGCTTTTGTTGGTAAAATTCTTCAACCTATCGGCTACCTCGAACTGGACCCAAATCCTGCATATTGTGCCATCCTGGATGCAGATGATATCCAATACAGTACACCTCAGGTGGGACCCAATCCATTTTCGGATGAAATCTATATTCAGACAGGCCTTGAAACCACCTATAATCTACGCATCGTGGATGTGACTGGAAAGGAAGTACTCAAAGTGTCTTTGTCAGGTCAAAATAACACCTTAAACACGGCTCAGTTGCCACAGGGTATGTATTTTCTCCAGCTGCCCGGCCAAAATTTCAGTAGGGCATTGATCAAGATCTAGTTCTTTTCTACACGGATCCAGTGTTTTTGATCACCTCGAACCAGGCAATAAAAACCGCCGGGTAAATCTTCCACTGAAATACTTTGTTTTTCATTGGCGAGAATGATCGTTTTTACAATCTTGCCACCGGAATCATATAAATAAGCATTTCCCACATTTTCTTTATTGAACCAATTGATTTGATCTGTTGTGGGGTTGGGGTAGGGGACATTCCCTTCAAGGTTCAATGTTGATTCAGTAGATGTCAAACGAAGGCAAAAGGTGCTATCTGGGTTAAGTTCTATCCACGATTTGGCACTCATGTCTTTATCTGCAAATCCCGGAAAACTCAAATGTAATCTTCTGAAACTAAATACAGGATTATCATTGGGAATAAGGATGCTGCCTTGTGATACAGGTCCGAAGCCCCTGTAGGGTAAAACATACTCCCACAATAATTCTCCATTTTTGTCTAACTCATAACAATACCCTTTGTTTCCTGCTGCAGAAAAAATATGGTTGTTAGGTAATAATTGGACCACCGAGGTGATAGGAGAATTTTGTTTTATAGGATTGGGATGTACAATTTTTCTTTCAAAATCAACCGGGCCATAGCTGGAGCCTGATTGAGTGTACGACCATTGATACATATCCCAGGGAGGGCTCAAAATGGCGCCCCACGATGTGGTGGCCGTCACCCGGTTGTTAAACAAAGATATTTTACCAAAATCCGGATGATTTTGCGGTATATCATAGATCAGCCACTTGGTGTCATGCTGAAAAAATAATTTTTGATCAGCTGCAGTTCCTTGTCGATAATTAGTCGGATTGCCCCACCTGAACAATAAATCTCCACCCTTTTTACCAAGTCCTCCAGTAGAACCCTTGGCTTGCTGAGTGGTTGTAGAATGATCTATGATCATAATCTCGTTGAAAATTGGTGCGGAAATTAAAATTTGATCCAACATCGGATGATAGTCGAATGAATTGATGTGCATCCAATCCGCATTGGGCAATCCAAAACTGCCCGCTGTGTTGAGATTGATGTCTACTTTTTCAGGATGGTCAGCTATCACTCCGTAATTGGCCTTCGTGCTGTCAAAATCCTGAATGAGGTGATCCCACATACTCCATTCCCATGTAATTGTATTGGTGGCTGGATCAACTTCAATTATTTTTTCATTGTACATTTTGCCATCCGAAATGAAGGCAGGATTGCGACCTGCAGCAATGCATTCTTCTCTGTTTTTTTCTTCCCAAACAAGCATCAAAATGTGGTTGTTTGGCATTAATTTTATGTCGTGATGTAGTCTAAATTGTTCATTATTTAGTTCATATTGCCAAAGTAGCCCATTATCCCATGATCTTAATTCTACAATTCCTCCTGCTCCCGGGGCAAAAATTTTGTCCTGTGCAAAGTTGATTTTTCTTTTCGTTTTTAATAATTGGCCATCAAGTGTGATGTAGGCTGCTGCTCCGGCCATAAATGTGGGGTCATCCAGCCATGCATTAACCAACTCCCCACAGCTATTAACCAAATACCCATTGGCCTGATTGATTGGATAGACAAAGGTAAAGCCATCAGTAGCTCCCTCCTTTTTACTAATCAACCCAACTGTATTTTGGGAACTTACATATCCGGTAATAAATAGTAATAATAGGACTGGTTTGATTCTTTGGAAGAGCATAGATCTATTTTTGAATAATGATTGAAGTACCATAAACCACTCCCGTTTGTAAAATGCATTGAAGCCAATAACTTCCTGCTGGCAGCGACTCCACATTGATCTCATTTTGATTGGGGTTTCGTTTTTTGATAACTTCTTTACCAGTGATATCAATAATATGTATTTCCCGAATCTGGGATGCAGGAATATCTAAGGTACAATAAGTTGTTACAGGATTAGGACTTAATTTCAATCGGGTTTCAGTCTTTTGTTCAAAATTAGATAAAATAAGTCCTTCATCAACATTTATCTTTCCATCGGTACTGCCACCTTCTACCAATACATAGCTGGTATTGCCGGCCACAAATAGATATCGATCAATATGACCGCTAGGCCACAATACTTCAATAGAGTCAGCTGCATTTACGTTGTCTAAACCAAATAAAAGTTGATTGGAATTCTGACCCAAGAACCCAATACCACATTGGGTATACTTACTTATTTTTTTTTCTTGGGTATAAACTGTCACAAGGCTGCCAATTCCGTCCCTGTTGCTCAAAACTCCCTGCAAGTTGATAGCTAGGAAATGATGTTCACCTCCCTGGTTTTCGAACACGGTCGTTGAAAATTCAGAGTTACTCACCACAATGTCGGGATAACCATCTGAATTGAGATCACCAACGGCATTATTAAAACTACTAACGGTATCAGAAAGAACCTGGTCTCCCTTGCTAAATAAATTGGAAGGATATTCATTTGTAAAATATGTACTTGTTATGTTTTCTTTTCCCACTAACATCGAACTTACATACAAATCATCATCTCCATCATTGTCTCCATCTAAAAAGTTGGTACCCCAGGCTACTCCATTAAAGGATACACCTCTTTCAGTAGATTCGTTTTCAAACCGCATTCCGTTTTTATTAACAAACAGTGCATTGCCATCGGTAGAGTTTGAAACATAGATATCCATATAACCATCAAAATTGACATCGGCTGTTGAAACGCTCATGCCATCCATTTTCAAATCTGCATTGAAGTTGGATCCTTCACTTGAAAATGTGCCATTTTTATTGTTAATCAACAAACTATTTCCTCTCTCTCTGTCATGTGCCGTATAAAGGTCTGGCCACTTATCATTGTTGACGTCAACAAAGGCCGAACAAAATGGCGTTTTGCCTCCATCTTCTGCCCCAGCATTTAGGGTAACATCTGTAAAAATTAAATTACCATCATTTCGGTACAATAGTGATCTGTTGGGCAGCCCATCGGTTTGAACCCTTCTCTGACTCACATATATATCCAATAATCCATCACGATTGTAATCGCCTATGCATGCTCCAAATGAACTATAATCTTCCAAAGATATTCCACTTTGAGCTGTGATATCTTCTAGGTCCAAATTGCCTTTATTTTCATAAATACGATTATGGCCTTCAAATATGCATACAAATAAATCTTTGTCTCCATCATTGTCCAGGTCTGCCCATAATAAACTCTTTATTTCTTCTTTGAGATTTGTCAATAGATCCAGGCGATGAAAAGTTGCTCCTTTGTTTTCATAAAATTGGATGACTTTGCCTCTGCTGGATCCAAGACTTATGTCATCTTTTCCATCTCCATTAAAGTCACATAAACTGACACCTCCTCCCGAAATACCGTTTCCATAAGTATGGACGATTTGATAGGCAGCCGTTTGGTCTAAAAATCTTGGCTGGGCATGGATAGTCATGCATAAGACACACATAACAAAGATGATTTGGAAATTTATTTTTACCCTCATAGTAAAAACAAATATAAGAAAGCCTTGCTTCTATACTGATTATTGGGTAATAATCTTTACACTTTCACCTGTACTTTTTTCGACCCTCCCAATTAAATCTGCCAGAATCCCCAATTCCCCCGCCATTTGGATCATCGACATCGCGGTGGCGTGGTCAGGTGTATAAATTTCAAGCCGGGTGCCCATATTGAA
>JAGNSQ010000043.1 GCA_017987975.1 Saprospiraceae bacterium | reverse complement strand
TGTCTTTTTCAATGAGGTTGTTTAATATTCCATGCCTGATGATAGAGTGCCAATATAAATCTTCCTGGTGCTGTCCGGCGCCAAATAGCGGAAGCTTATCAAAACGGAAGTCTTTCATTTCTTTGGTGGCCTTTCCAGTAACAAACTCTACCACGGTTTTGATGAGAAACTTTTCATTGATTTCAAGAATGGCTTTAATGACTAGCACCATATCTTTGTTGACTTCCACCTTGTCTTTGGGATTGCGGCAATTGTCGCACTTTTTATCACACTTTGATTCATCATAGGGTTCCCCAAAGTAGTGCAACAAAAATTTTCTTCTACAGGCACTGGTCTCAGAGTATGCAATAATTTCATCCATGAGCTGGGCCCCCAACTCTCTTTCAGAAACAGGCTTGTCTCTAAGAAATTTCTCCAGCTTAAGGATATCTTTGTATGAATAAAAGGCCAGACACTTGCCTTCCAGGCCATCCCTGCCGCCTCTGCCGGTTTCCTGATAGTAGTTTTCTATACTTTTGGGTATATCATAATGAATCACAAAACGCACATCGGGCTTGTCAATGCCCATACCAAAGGCAATGGTGGCTACAATGACCTCTATTTCTTCCATCAAAAAGTCGTCCTGTACCTTGGTTCTCACTTTGGCATCCAGGCCTGCGTGATAGGGAGAAGCTTTTACTCCATTTACCTGCAGTATTTTTGCCAGTTCTTCTGTAGTTTTACGAGCCTGAACATAAATAATACCCGATTTGCCGGGCATTGATTTTACAAACTGTACTATTTCTCTTACGGTTTGGTCCCTGTTGATTTTGGGTCTTATTTCATAAAAAAGATTGTCTCGGTTAAAGGAGGAAACAAAGATGTTGACCTCCCTCATGTTGAGGTTTTTGATGATGTCAGTTTGAACTTTTGGAGTAGCGGTGGCCGTAAGTGCAACCAGTGGAATATCGGTGCCGATGGCACTGATCATGGTACGAATCCTTCTGTATTCGGGTCTGAAGTCGTGACCCCACTCTGAAATGCAGTGGGCCTCGTCAATGGCTACAAAAGATACATTGGTTTGCTGAAAAAATTCAATGTTTTCGTCTTTGGTGAGGGTTTCCGGGGCTACAAACAGCATTTTTGTTGTGCCATTGGTGATACCTTCCTTGACCTCTCTCATTTGTGTCCTCGTAAGAGAAGAGTTGAGAAAGGCAGCCAATTCGTCGCTTTGGCTATATCCCCGGATGCTGTCAACCTGGTTTTTCATCAAGGCAATGAGGGGAGAGATAATCAATGCAGTTCCCGGCAACAATAGTGCAGGCAACTGGTAACACAAAGATTTTCCACCTCCGGTAGGCATGATCACAAAAGTGTCTTTGCCCGCCATGACGCTTTCTATGATTGCCTTCTGCTCTCCTTTAAATGTGTCAAAGCCAAAGTATTCTTTAAGTGATTTTTCGAGGCTGTGCATCTCCTAATTCAATTATCAACTGCTATTATTTGTAAAACCAACCCCGTTTAAAAGGCATGGCTATGTATGATTTTTCAAAAACCCAAAAGCGGGTTTTTACAAATGCCGTCTAAAGTTATCAAAAATTTTAAGCAAATCAGCAAATAAAATAATGAATTTTTATTTTAGATATCGGAGCCACACTGCCTATCTTTGACCATTCCTAGGGACAATAAGAATAAAATTCATTATTACGGCCCTCACTGATACTAAAATACCGCCAATAATTGGAAGCACAGATTTTAAATAGTTTGACCACCACCCTCGAAATTGAAACCTCCACCCTGGCTGCTCTGACCCAATCGATAGGAAAGAGCCATGTTGAGGCAGTAGAAATGTTGTTTGCCTGTAAAGGAAAAATTGTGGTAACAGGGGTGGGTAAGAGCGCCATCATTGGACAAAAGTTGGTAGCTACCCTCAATTCTACCGGCAGCAAATCGGTATTTATGCATGCTGCCGATGCCGTTCATGGAGATCTGGGCCAAATCGATAAAGACGACCTTGTAATCTGCCTATCAAAGAGTGGCGAAACGGCCGAACTCAAGGTGCTGCTACCCATTTTAAAGTCAATGGGAAATCTCACTATTGCAATGGTGTCAAATGAAGCTTCTTTCCTTGCCAGCCAAAGTGATTTATGTCTGATGTTGCCGGTAGAAAAGGAGGCCGACCCCAACAATCTCGCTCCAACCGCCAGTACCATTGCGCAGCTGGCCATGGGTGATGCGCTGGCTATGGCCTTGCTCAACCTGAGGGGGTTTTCGTCAAAAGACTTTGCCCTGCTCCATCCTGGAGGCAATTTGGGCAAGATGCTATATACCACTGTGGCCGATCTGGCTTACAAAAATGCCAGTCCTAAAGTTACCCCATCAGCACTGATCAAAGACATTATAATTACCATGACCTCAGGTAGATTAGGCGCTACTGCAGTAATTGATGACCACAATCAAATATTGGGCATCATCACCGATGGAGACCTTAGACGAATGCTGATGAATCAAAATTTCCAGGATAACATTACAGCGGCCCACATTATGACCCAAACACCCAAAACCATCGAAAAAACAGCTCTCGCGGCCAAGGCAATGGAACAAATGAGGGCACAGTCGATTTCTCAACTTTTGGTAACAGACGATCAGGGTTATTGCGGCATAATCCACATGCACGATCTGATCAAAGAAGGTTTTGTCTAGCTCGGGACAAAAGCATTTTTGGAACAATATTTTGTTGATGATCCGTTATTTTCAAAAATATTTTGTTGAAAGACAAAACTATGTGTCCAGCCAAATAATATACTGATATTTTTAAATTACAGAGGCTTAGGTAACAAATTGATGATTTGTGACCTGGCCAATCAGGGTCATAGCATCAGAATATTCGGCTATTTGTCTAATTATCAGGGATATTGGATAAATTATGAAAATTCTTACCTATGGGTAAAATCAAAATTTAATGTTTTAAAAAGTCAACTTTGGCTTAATTAATATATTTTTAGCCCCAAATAAAAAAACAAACATGAGTCTACTTT
This sequence comes from Saprospiraceae bacterium, assembly GCA_017987975.1. Classification (GTDB taxonomy): domain Bacteria; phylum Bacteroidota; class Bacteroidia; order Chitinophagales; family Saprospiraceae; genus JADKBO01. The sequence continues at coordinate 22,361 of JAGNSQ010000043.1, read as the reverse complement.
CTAAAGTTTTTGGCGATCACCCTAAAGGATTATACGTGCTTTTTGCAACTGAATTTTGGGAAAGATTTTCCTATTACGGTATGCGAGCCATATTCATTCTGTATATGACTACAATGTTATTTAATGGCAATAAAGAAATTGCCTCTGAAATTTATGGTAGTTATACAGGCCTGGTTTATCTCACACCGCTTATTGGTGGTTATGTGGCAGACCGGTATTGGGGCAATAGAAAGTCAATCTTTATTGGCGGCTTACTCATGGCACTCGGACAATTTCTAATGTTTTTCAGTGCCTCGTTTGCAACTACCAACAACGGGCTTGCCATCACCCTCATGTGGTCGGGACTTGCCTTCCTTATTTTTGGTAATGGCTTTTTCAAACCCAACATTTCCACCATGGTGGGTCAGCTTTATGTGGCAACTGATGCCAGAAAAGATTCTGCCTATACCATCTTTTACATGGGTATCAATGCAGGTGCCTTTTTGTCACCACTCATTTGTGGTTACCTCGGTGAAAACGTTGATTTCAAATGGGGTTTTCTGGCCGCAGGCATTGGTATGTTGTTGAGTTTGGTTATTTTTTATTTTCAAAAAGACAAACACGTGGTAGGCCCCACCGGCGTACAACTGGGTGTTAACCCCAATAAACAAAATGATTCAGAAAGTAAAGACACAGGATCAGGTTTTACCGGCACCCAGCTTGGTGTGTTATTTGGAGGTATCGCGTTGATGTTCAGCATCTTTTATTTTGGCCTGCACCTCGATATTTGGGGCTCCTTGATTTATGGTATGACAGTAGTGGCACCTATGACTGTAATTACAGACAGTTCTCTGACCAAAGTTGAAAAAGACAGGTTGTGGGTGATCATCATCATTATGATGTTTGTGATCTTTTTCTGGATGTGTTTCGAACAAGCGGGAGCATCACTTACCTTTTTTGCCAATGAGCAGACCAACAGAAACATCATGGGTTGGGAAATGCCAGCTTCATGGTTCCAGAGTTTTAATGCAGGATTTATTATTTTGTTAGCTCCATTCTTTTCCAATATGTGGACAAAGTTGGGCAATAGCGGCAAAGACATTGCCATCCCATATAAGCAAGCCATTGGCCTGGGATTATTGGCACTGGGCTTTTTATTTATTTCTTTTGGTACCAACAATATACCGGCTGCAGGAGCCAGCATCATTTGGTTGGGTGGCTTATACCTGCTCCACACCATTGGTGAGTTGTTCCTGAGCCCTATTGGTCTGTCTATGGTCAACAAACTTACACCGGGCAGGTTTACCTCCCTGATGATGGGTGTATTTTTCCTTGCCATTGCCACCGGAAATAAATTGGCAGGATACATGAGCTCTTTGTATCCAGACCCTGCCAATCAGGCCACACCTCCATCAATTTTGGGAATCACCATTGACAATTTGAACACCTATTTTTTAGTATTTGTTGGCTTTGCCGGTTTGGCTTCCATTATTTTACTGCTGGTTAGCCCAATGCTTAAAAAAATGATGCACGGTTTAAATTAAAATTAGGAAAGATCTTTTTAATATACAAAATTACTATTGTAAAATCCAACGTATGATGGCTGCGGAAACAAATGATTTTTTTAAAAGTAAAGTATTAGGACATCCTGCAGGACTTTTTGTTTTGTTTTTCACAGAGATGTGGGAACGTTTTTCATATTATGGCATGCGCTCTTTGTTGGTGCTCTTCCTTACATCGTCCTTGGTTGATGGTGGATGGGCCTGGGAAAGAAAAACAGCCTTAGCCCTATATGGTACCTATACTTCTATGGTTTATCTCACACCCATCATTGGTGGATTTGTAGCGGATCGTTTTTTGGGTTCTCGCAATACAGTTTTACTCGGAGCCTTTATCATGGCTCTGGGCCATGCCTCGATGGCGCTTGAGACCCCTGCATTTATGTACATTGGTTTGCTTTGCCTTGTTTTTGGTAACGGCTTTTTTAAACCCAACATGACCTCCATTGTTTCACAACTGTACAAAGACCACAGCGAGAAAAAAGACGCCGCGTATACTATATTTTACATGGGCGTTAATTCTGGTGCCTTCCTGGGCATGATGCTGTGTGGATACATTGGCGAAAAAGTAGACTGGAGTTACGGCTTTGGTTTGGCCGGTATCTTTATGTTTTTGGGCCTGATTATGTTTTATTACTTCCAGGGCATCTTTGGTGATGTCGGTTTAAAACCCCTCGTGGCTGCCAACGAAATCAATAAAACAGATGCTACCCTCACCGGAGATGGCGACAAACGAAATCCATTTTTAAAGGTCGACCTGGTCTTGATAGCCCTGGCTGCTGTCATTGCATTGGTATGGGTGATCAATGACCCTATGTCAAAGATCTACGGCTACAATGTATTTGGCAGCTCTGAGAATGCAGATTATGTCATCCTCGGGGGTGTTATTTTATTTGTTGTTATCCTATTTTCCAGACTGGTTAGATACAGCGAAATCACCCGCGACAAGCTGGTAGCCCTCTGTATGATTGCTTTCTTTTACATGCTCTTCTGGGCTGCCTTTGAACAAGCAGGCGGTTCTATGAATATTTTTGCCAAAGACTATGTAGATCGCAGTCTGACCGGAGGTTTTGCTACTACATTTAAAGTCATCAACACCTTGCTCACCGTGGTGCCGCTGGCCATCATTACATGGGTACTTACCAAGCTGGCACGTATTACGTTTGCCAAATATGGCATTGCCAATATTATTTTGCTCACCAGCTTCGGCATAGTATGGGCCATCGTTATTTGGATGTTGAACAGAGAATATAGCATAGAAGGCACCGAGGTTCAGGCTTCGTGGTTCCAAATCCTCAATTCCTTTTTTATCATTACCCTAGCTCCTATGTTTACCAAACTTTGGGAGAGCAAATTCAATCCACCGGTAGCCATCAAATATGCCATGGGTCTGTCGTTTTTGGGCATTGGCTTTTACTCCTTGTCGTACGGTGCTTCTGCAATACCGGCAGGGGCGCAGACAGCATCCGTGAGCATGATCTGGCTGGTAGCTGCTTATTTGTTCCACACCATGGGTGAGTTGTGTATCTCACCTGTAGGCCTGGCCAATGTAAGTAAGCTGGCACCTGCCAGAATGATATCCATTATGTTTGGTGTTTGGTACCTCTCCATCGCCATTGGCAATAAAATTGCCGGTAAGATGGGGGGTGAAATGGATACCATCTCGCAAGAAAGTGGCATGGGGCATTTCTTTTGGATCTTCACGGTAGTTCCTTTGGGGGCTGCGGTGCTGGTGGCGGTACTCCACCCTGTGTTTAAAAAACTGATGCATGGCGTCAAATGATATAAGTCAGACAGCGGAAACGACCTTAAACCAAATCCGCAATTTTAAGGGCCAATACCCCAAACAGCTTTGGTACCTGTTTTTTTCAGAAATGTGGGAACGATTTTGTTTCTACGGCATGAGGGGTATGTTGGTTATTTTTATGGTCAACCAGTTGATGCTTGATGCTACTCAAGCGAACCTTCAATACGGTGCTACTCAGGCCTTTGTATATGCGTTTACTTTTATTGGCGGCTTGTTTGCAGATAAAATCCTGGGCTATCGCAAATCACTCTATTGGGGAGGTCTACTGATGATAGTGGGTAGCTTGATCCTTGCCATTGACCCAATAAAATTTTTCTTTTTTGGCATTAGTTTTACCATTGTGGGTACAGGTTTTTTCAAGCCCAATATTTCTACCATGGTAGGTACCCTGTACCATGAAGGAGACCCACGACGGGATGCCGGGTTTTCACTGTTTTATGCGGGTATCAACCTGGGAGCCCTCATCGGTGGCTATCTATGCGTGGCGGTTGGCAAAGGCGAAATGCTGTCTTCTATTGTACCAGCCCACCTCACTTGGAATGTAGCCTTTGGTTTTGCGGCTGTGGTGATGATCATTAGTTTACTCACGTTTATGTTTACTCAAAAAAGCATGGGCGAAATAGGTATTTCTCCTCTCTTACATCTGCCTCAGACAAAAAGAAGAAACATTGAAATCCTAACCTATGTTGGCTCACTTCTCATCATTCCTCTTATCATGACCATGGTAGCCAAAACGGCGTATACTGACTTGTTTATGTATATCATTGGACCGGCTACGCTTGTTTACCTGGCTTATGAAATGCGAGGATTTTCGGTGGCTGAGCGAAAAAAACTGATAGCAGCTCTGGTTTTTATCTTTTTCTCCATCATTTTTTGGGCCTTCTTTGAGCAAAGCGGCGGCTCACTCAGTCTCTTTGCTGAAAAAAATCTGGATAAGAACCTGGTAGGCATGAGCCTCGATCCCAATGGGGTCAACAACTCGGCCAACTCCCTCTTTGTCATTTTGTTTGCAGCCCTACTGGGAGTGGTTTGGATAGCCCTTGCTAAAAAAGGATGGGAACCTAATACACTTGTAAAATTTGGACTTGGCTTTCTTTTTCTGGCTGCGGGATTTTATGTGTTTTATACCACCCAGTTTTTTGCCAATGACCAGGGGGTTACATCCTTAAATGTGTTTACATTGGGCTGGTTGGTCATCACCTTTGGAGAACTCTGCCTTTCACCTATTGGCATGTCTATTATGACCAAATTGTCACCGGTCAAATTGCAGGCCATCATGATGGGTATGTGGTTTTTGGCCAGTGCCTATGGTCAGTATTTTGCCGGCATCCTGGGTGCCAACATAGCAGAGGCTTCGGCCAATGCCAGTAATATGGAACAATTGGTGACTTATACACAGGGTTACAGACAGCTGGCTTTGTACGCCCTTATAGCCGGCGTTGTGCTTCTGGTCATTTCTCCTTTTGTGAGAAAACTAATGCAAGAAGTTAAATAACATTTTACCAATTTCTTTTGTAACTCAATACTGGGATCAAACCCAGTTGGGCTTCGATGTATGGTCCGGTAGGTCCCTGCCTCAGATAACCATCGTTCAATCTGTTGGTCACATTTTGGATATCAAGAGATAGCATTGATTTTTTCCATGAGTAATTGACGCGCGCATCCCATCTGATATAGGGAGAGAAGCGCTGTTGGGGTGCTGATGAATAGTCTCTGGTATTGAGGTGAGTGTCGTTTTTAATGTTAAAATAGTATTGTCCACCCCTATAATGACAAGACAGTGAAAAGCTGAGGGAGCCGGATCCAAGTGACATTTTTTTGCCCACATTGCCATTGCCCATCCAGCCAAAATCATTTTCGGCATGTTGCCAGTTTTTGGCTTCACTGTTTTTATACTTAGTGCTCAGCCAGCTGTGATTGAGGTTCAGCCACCATCCTTTGCCGGCATCAAGATCAACCATTATACTGATGCCTTCTGATTTGCCCAGGCCTGAGCTGTTCAAGGTGCCGCTTACATTAAAATCAAAACCATGGAGGTAATTGTATTGCAGTGAATCTGCCATCAAATGGTAAAGACCATGATAGAAGGCAGAAATACTGGACCTAAATCTTGATGTAGTTATTTTGTAATCCAGCATATAATTTAAACTCCTGGCTCCTTTTAAGTCATTAGGACCTTGCGGCAAGCCGAAACCGGCATTTTTGGTAAAAGAGGCTTTGAAGCTATGGCTGCCCATCAAATATTCTAAGCCAAGGCCAGGTAAGAGGTCAATGTTTTTCTGATAAATGATGCCCAACTCCGGGCTTAGTCGAAGCTTAGGTGTTATATCCAGGCTTTTATATATATTGATAAGCAAAGTATTATTTGTTTGACCTAGGTAGATAGGGGATAGGGCCGTGGTAACTTGTTCAAAGTTGAGATGGTCATACATAAATCGGGCTTCTATTTGGTAGCCTTGTGGAGTGTGAAGGGATGATTTTACGGTAAATTTCCGTTGGATATTATCAAACCGGTCATCTACAAAAACCCTGCTGTTGTCGGGAAGTGACACATTGCCATAAGCTACTCTTTTATCGTTGCGCTGAGAAAAAGAAAGTCCAAAATCCAATTTATAACCGCTGTCAAAGTCTTGAGCCACCAACCATTGACTGGTTATGTTATTGGAGGTATAATGTATGTTTTGCCCATCTTTAAAGGTGAGATAAGGTTCCTCTTGCGGATTGTGTTGGTTGTCACTTCTACCAACAGCCAATAATACGGTGGATTTAAAATTTTTACTTTTGCTGGAGATACCTGCCACCAGATCATCAAATCGAATGGCTTCATTGCCAAGGGCTACGCCAAAATCGTCAAGCAAGCCGGTAAAGGAATACCGGTAGTTGACAAAGGAGTGGGTGTTGTCTTTCCATTTTTTATGCAAGCCGGCTTCCAGCCCCAGCACACTAAGCTGGAGGTAATTTTGCCGGTCGGCAGAAGCTTGCAGGTCAGCAATACCACCCAGCGCCCAAGAGCGTTGACCTGTCAAAGCCGGAGAGATAAACTGGAAACCATCAAGTACATTGGCACTAAACATATTGACCCCTCCGGCCGAGGGGCTGGCCAGGTCGCTGAGGGTACCAGCGTTGCTGAGGTGGTTGGGATTGACAATGTCGAGCCCATTCAAACGCCAATTGGTAAGATGGGCAGGAAGGCCGTGATACAAGATGCCATTGGCCTGATCGTTGGCCATAGCGATACCCGGAAAATGTAGCAATACCCTTGAAGGGTCATCAAATCCACCGGGTAGCCGTTTGAAATCCGAGGTTTTAAGATGGATGAGCTGGCTGCCGATGCTTTTTTTTGAGATAAAGACCACCGTATCAGCTGTCATTAACAGGGTGGAATCAGTTTGAGCGTTCAAGCCAAGACCCGACGAAAAGTTCCAAAAAACAAAAAAACTAAAAAGGACAAAATGCTTAAACGGCATATAACAAAGTTGTATTAAAATCAAATGGAGCCCAAATCTATCAAATTTGTGCCTTCTAACAAGTGTCTAACCTCAAGATCTTCGTCTTGGATATGATGAATCAACAGTTGACAGGCTGATTTTCCAATCTGGTAGCCCGAATGAAAGATGTGGCTCACAGGTGGAAAAAGGAAGTGGGGAGAGGTACCGTCACTGATGGCTACAATGCTGAGGTCTTTCGGAATCTGAAAGCCCATTTTAAGGAAGTGGTTCATGCCGTGTACCAGCAATTCATCGGTCATAAAAAAGAGACCGTCATAGTGGGTGCAGCTAGTTTTTTCTGTAAGAAGTGACCGAGCGTGCTGGATATTTCTGATTTTGAGGTAGGCATGTTCTGTTTCCGGAACACCATGGTCTTCGAGGGCAGCAATGAAACCTTTAAAACGGTCTTTGGTAATGGAAAGGTTTTCATGGCCAAAAACACCCAAAACATTTTTTCTACCCCTATGAAGGATGGCACTGGTGGCGGTATATGCGGCATCAAAACCATCAATGGTAACCGTGGGGTATTCGTTGCTGGTCATCACCTTATCCAGCAAGACAACGGGAATTTTGCTATCCTTCAAAATTTTGAGATGATTCAAAGAACCCGTATCATCACTCAGTGATATTAGCACCCCTTCTACCACCCAACTCAGACAGTATTTGATGATTTCTGCTTCGGTTTCATGTTGGTTTCCCGACTGGAAAATAATTAGTTTATAGCCTTGAGCATCAGCATATTGTTGGATTCCTTTGATGAGATCCGGGATAAAAAAACGGTTAAATTCCGGCAGGATGAGGGCAATCATCCGGGTATTTTTTTTGCGGAAGAAACGTGCGTGAAGGTTGGGCAGATAATTGAATTTTGTGGCCACCTCCTTGACCCTGGTTTTAGTTTCATTGCTGATATCGGGGTGGTCGGCTAAAGCCCTTGACACGGTAGAAACCGAGACCGATAACATTTTGGCGATGTCCTTAATAGTGATCTTGTTCATATCTCAAAGGTAACTCTCATTTTATTAACAGCAAACGTTTGCGCAAACGTTTGCACTTATTTTTAATTTGTTAACATTTAAATAATACCTATCATTGCTAATCCAATAGTAGGGATAGGAAATATCATAAAAACAAGAATATTAGATAATTAATATTATTAAAACAGTCAGGAAGCGAATATTAATTTTATAACGTTATGTTAAAATTAGTTTCTGTCCGACATTATTTTCTATAACTTTTTGGAAAACAAAGTTTTACGAGAGGCATTACCAACACGCAAGTGTTTTATGAATAACTTTCTAATTAACTAAATCAAAATCGTCAAAGCCACATGAAGAGAACATTAACACAACTTATGTTTCTTTTGGTATTTGTCCTGGGGGCTTCCTCTACGTATGCGCAGCGTACCGTATCAGGTAAAGTAACCGACGGCAAAACCGGTGACCCTTTAATTGGGGCCAACATCTTGGTAAAGGGCACCTCCAATGGTACCATTACCGACCTCGATGGTATGTATTCACTCAGCGTTGCTGAAGGATCTACCCTCGTTTTTTCTTACACAGGATATGCCAACCAGGAAGTTGTTGTTGGAACATCCGGCAACATCGACATTTCCCTGGCAGAGGGTTCTGTTTTGGATGAAGTTGTGATCGTAGGTTACGGTTCACAGAAAAAGAGAGACGTTACCGGTTCGGTAGCTTCCCTTAAAGAAAAAGACTTCAACCAGGAATCGTAACATCCGCTGACCAATTGTTGCAAAACAGGGTTGCGGGTGTAAATATCATTAACAACAGCGGTCAGCCGGGAGGTGAAGCTACGGTAAAGATCAGAGGTAACAACTCTATCCGTGCCGGCGCAAGTCCATTGTATGTTGTAGATGGTGTTCCTTTGGATGGAAGAACAGCAAAAGCTTCAGTAGGCCTTTCTACAGAACTTGGATCTATTGCTAATTCCAACCCATTGAATTTCATCAACCCATCTGACATTGCATCTATTGATGTATTGAAAGACGCATCATCAGCCGCCATTTATGGATCAAGGGCTTCCAATGGTGTCATTTTGATTACTACAAAGAAGGCAAAAGCAGGTGCGCCTAAAGTTGACTTTGGTGTTAGTCTCGGTACCAGTTCAATCCTGAAAAAATATGATGTATTGACAGGAGATGAGTACAGAGGTGCTTTGACCAAATACGGACTTACTTCAGGCGACGGCAAAGGAAATGTTGACGCGTTTGATGAAATTCTTCAAAGTGGAAGTACACAGAACTACAACATCTCAATTGGTGGTGGTTCTGAAACATCTACCTACAGATTTTCTGGTGGATACCAGGATATAAAAGGTATCATCAAAGAATCAGGTATCAAAAGATACACAGCTTCTTTCAATTCCAATTTCAAAATGTTGGATGGAAAGTTGGGCTTGGATGCGATGTTGATTGCCAGCCAGACAGTAGAAGACATTGCTCCGGTTTCAACCAACGCAGGATTTACCGGTAATCTGGTAGGTCAGGCCTTACAATGGAACCCTACAGTTCCTTTGAAAACGGGAGAAGAATTTACTACGGCCAAAAACAATCCTTTGGTTGGTGCAACTACCATCAACCCATTGGACATGTTGGATGCTCACTATGAACTGGCAAAAACCACAACAACGCTTGCCAACATTTCTCCTTATTGGAACATTACTGACAACCTTGTATATCGTTACCGATTGGGTATCAACTATAGCTTGGGAAACACCAGAGCAGCTATATCAGGAACTTTGAATTCACAGGGTATCGAAGGATTGGGAGCTGCAGGTATGGCCAACAATCAATTGTTGTCCTCCATCCATTCTCATACTTTAAACTTCAACAAGGCGGTTAATGACGACTTAAATGTTGACTTCATTGCCGGTTATGAATATCAAAAATTTGATTTCAGTGGTTATGCACTTTCGGGCAGGGGTTTTGATGTCTTGGATTTTGACAACGTTGATGCCATCCAAAATAGCGACAACGCCAATAAGAGATTTTTCTCTTATGCTGACCCTATAAATGAATTGCAATCTTATTTTGGAAGGGCGAACTTTGGATACAAAGGCAAATATAATTTAACAGCAACAGTTAGAGCAGATGGTTCTTCTAAATTTGGTGAAAACAACAAATATGGAATATTCCCATCTTTTGGTGCTTCTTGGAACATCAAATCTGAAGACTTTTTGGCTGACAACGACAACATCAGCGATATGAAACTTCGTTTGGGATGGGGTAAGACCGGAAACCAGGAGTTCCCTGCTGGATCAGCACAAGAAAGATATGGTCTACTAGAAAATGGTGGTTCTAAACTTGAGAATGTTGCTAATCCAAACCTGAAATGGGAGTCTTCTTCGACACTTAATTTTGGTTTAGATTTTGGTATTTTAAATAACAGAATTACTGGTAACATTGATTATTACAGCCGAGTTACAAATGACCTGTTGTTGGATCCATCAGTATCAGAGCCTGGTCCTCAAATTCCTGCGTGGAAAAACATCAATGGCGAAGTGGCCAATACAGGTGTGGAAATTGGTTTGAACGCACAGATTATCAGCAAAGAAAACTTTGGCTGGTATTTGGGTGGAAACATTTCATTTCTCAACAACGAATTCAGAAACTATACAGGTCCTCCAATCTTGACAGGTAACTTGTTCGGTCAAGGGTCATCAGGAGCTTATGTACAGGAAATGAAAAACGGATATTCTTTAAATACGTTCTTTGTAAGAGAGTTTTTAGGATTGGATGAAACAGGCAACAGTGAATATACCAACGGTGGCGATACTTTTGTTGCAGCGGGAGATCCAAACGCCAATGTAATCATGGGTATTTCAACCGGCATCGAAGCAGGCAAATTAAACTTTAACATGAACTGGAACGGAGCCTTTGGTCACCAGTTGTTCAACAACACTGCCATGTCTGTATTGCCTATCGGTAACTTAGGAAGCAGAAACATAGATGCCAACTTGTTGGAAGGTGATATCAAAGAAAGCATTGCCAACCCAATTACTTCTTCTTCCAGATACATTGAAGATGGTGACTTTATCAAATTGGCCAATGCAACCCTTTCTTACAACTTAGGTAAGGTTTCTAAACTTTCAAACGTTAGATTGTCATTGACAGGTCAAAACCTATTGATTATAACCGACTACAGTGGCTTCGATCCGGAAGTAAATACAGTTAACCTGAGAAATGGTGTTCCATCTTCAGGTATCGAATACATTCCGTATCCATCAGCCAAATCATTTATTTTTGGACTTAATGTTTCATTCTAAAAAAAATCATATCATCATGAAATACAAAATAATCTTATTGTTGATGGTGGGCTTCAGCTTTCAGACCTGTACAGATCTGAAAGAAGAACTGAGGGAAGACCTGACAAAAGAGCAAGCATCTGAGCTTGTAAAAGTAGATGCCTTGTTGCAGGCAGCCTACGATGGTTTAAAGACACCTTATCAGGATCAATCCAGGTTTTGGGCAGCTCAGGAGCACACTACAGATGCAGCCATGGGCCCAACCCGTGGACCAGACTGGGATGACAACGGTATCTGGAGGTCATTGCATGCCCACACATGGACAGCTGATCACTCATTTTTGACAAGCACCTTTAGTGAATTGTTACAAGTTGTTTATACGACAACAAACTTGCTTCAATTTGACCCTTCACCACAGCAGGAAGCTGAGGCTAGGTATTTGAGAGCCTATGTTATGTTGTCTGTATTAGACGGTTGGGGCCAAGTTCCTTTTCGTGAAACAGGAGCTTCTTTGCTCGAAGATGCTCGGGTATTAGGTCCTCAAGAAGTAGTTGACTTTGTAGTATCAGAAATGGATGCCATCATCAGTAACTTACCTGCCGCGCCAACCAACCGTGCTAATAAAGATGCAGCTCGTGTTTTGAAAATGAAGGCCCTGCTCAACAAAGGAGCTTTCCTTAACAGAGCGACTCCTACTTTTGCAGCTGCTGATATGAATGCTGTATCTACGCTTGCAGATGAAATCATTGGTTCTGGAAAATACCAATTAACAGACAACTACTTTGATAACTTTGCTCCAAATAACGATGTTATTGGAAAAGAAAACATTTGGACTGCTGAAAACGTAGGTGGTGTTTCTTCAGGCAACGTTAGGTCAAGATGGTTCTGCACCCTGCACTACAACCAAAACCCTTCCGGTTGGAACGGCTTTACTACTTTGGGCGATTTTTATTCTTCATTTGAAGATAGCGACTCAAGGAAAAAGAGCTCTTACACCGGTATGACAGATGTATCTGGTATTAATGCAGGCTTCCTTGCAGGTCAACAATTTAATGAAAAAGGAGAAGCCCTGAAAGACAGAAAAGGCAATCCACTTTCATTTACCAAAGAAGTAGCCATCAAAGAATCTGGCGACAACCTCGAAGTAACTGGTATCAGGGTAATCAAATATCCTATCGATTACAAAAGTGGTGACAATTCAGATAATGACTATGTGTACTACAGGTATGCAGATGTTTTGTTGATGAAAGCAGAAGCTATGTTGCGAACAGGTAACGCTGCTGGTGCACTTGACATCGTAAATCAAATTAGAACGAAGAGAGGTGCATCTCCGCTTGCTGCTCTCACGACAGATAACTTGTTAGCGGAAAGAGGTAGAGAATTGTACTGGGAAGGACACAGGAGAACAGACCTGATCCGTTTTGGTAAATACTTGACTGCCTGGGAAGAAAAATCAGCTTCCGGCAATGAGAGACTTTTGTTCCCAATACCTACTCAATCTCTTGCTTCAAATCCAAATTTGCAGCAGAATCCTGGCTATTAATGGTTAAAAATTCTAATTTTACAGGGGAGCGATTTGCTCCCCTTTTTTGTTTAAACCCTATACATTGAAACGGCTTTTTTTATTCCTCGCACCCGTTGCCCTGTTGTTTTCCTGCACCCAGGACCCACAACAAACATCAAAATCTACTGGCAACACCCTGTTCTCCCTTCTCGATAGCAGCCAGACAGGCATAGATTTTACCAATCAGGTGGAAAACACCGATAAGTTTAACATCTTTAACTACCGCAACTTTTACAACGGTGGAGGTGTGGCTATCGGCGACATCAACAACGATGGACTTTCTGATGTATTTATGACGGCCAATATGAGCTCGAATAAACTTTACCTGAATAAGGGAAAGATGAAATTTCAAGACATTTCATCCAGTGCCTTTGCTGATACTGCCATTCATTGGAGTACGGGTGTGGTCATGGTTGACATCAACAACGATGGCTGGCTGGATATCTATGTATGCAATGCCGGCTTTCAGTCGGGTGTAGAAACAGCCAATCAACTTTTTATTAACAACAAAGACCTCACCTTTACCGAGCAAGCAGCTGCCTATGGCCTGGACGACAAAGGTTACACTACCCATGCAGCCTTTTTTGACTACGACAAAGATGGTGACCTCGATGCCTATATCCTTAACAACAGCTTTATACCGGTCAACACTCTCAACTACTCCAACAAACGGGAGCTGAGAGCCGAAGACTGGCAAGTCAAAGACTTCTTGCAGGGAGGAGGAGATAAGTTGCTACGCAATGACAATGGCAAGTTTACCGATGTCAGTCAAAAAGCTGGTATCTACGGCAGCCTGATTGGCTTTGGCCTGGGCATCTCCGTAGGCGATGTCAATGGTGATTTATGGCCCGATATCTACATTAGCAATGATTTTTATGAAAAAGACTACCTGTATATCAACCAAAAAAATGGTAGCTTCAAAGAAGAACTTGAACAAAGAATGGGCCACATCAGCCTCTCGTCCATGGGCTCAGATATGGCAGACATCAACAACGATGGCAAGCTAGATATTTTTGCTACCGACATGCTTCCATCAGAAGATGTAAGACTCAAAAGAACAACTTCATTTGAAAGTAATGACCTTTTTAACCTAAAACGTTCTAAAGGATTTTATAACCAGTACATTCAAAATACCTTGCAGCTCAACAACGGTGATGGTCAGTTTACCGACATCGCCAACATGGCTGGCACAGAAGCTTCAGATTGGAGTTGGGGTGCCCTTATATTTGATGCCGACAATGATGGTTGGCAAGATCTTTTGGTTTGTAACGGAATTTACAAAGATGTCATTGACCAGGATTTTATAGACTTTTTTGCCAATGAGGTGATGCAAAAAATGGTGCTGAGTGGCAAAAAACAAAAAGTGGACACCATCGTAGGTCTGATGCCTTCTACGCCCATACCCAATAAGATGTTTCGAAATAAAGGAGACCTCCAGTATGAAGATGTAGCCACAGCCTGGGGCCTTGATCAGCCCGGCTTTTCCAATGGTGCTGCCTATGGAGATTTAGACAATGATGGTGATCTTGACCTCGTGGTTAGCAATGTCAACTCACCTTGTTTTGTCTATCAAAACAACGCAAACAACAACAAAACGACCCAACATTTTTCGGTAAGATTAAAAGGTCAAAGCCCCAATACCTTTGCCATCGGTGCCAAGGTAGAAGTTTATACTAATGGTCAGTGTTTTACCAAAGAAATCATGCCCTCCCGCGGCTTCCAGTCTTCGGTAGATTATACCCAGGTATTTGGCCTCGGTAAAAACCAGGTTGTGGATTCAATGGTGGTCTATTGGCCTGACGCAACCAGACAGGTATGGATCAAGCCCGCCATAAACCAGGTATTGGTAGCAGAGATGTCTAATCAACGTACCAAAGTTTCTAAGCAAAACTTAAAAGCACAGGCTATTTTTCAGCAGGTGACCTTGCCGGGTAAATGGAAACACAAGGAAGACGAACATGTAGACTTTTATTATGAAAGAGGTCTGCATGAAATGCTCAGCAAAGAAGGGCCGCCCATTGCTGTTGCAGATCTTAATAAAGATGGCATAGACGAAATCTTTGTTGGTGCTGCTACCGGACAAAGGCCCGTAATGTATTGGTCGGCAGGATCAGGCTATAAGGCCGATACCACTACTTTTTCATACACCGATTTTGAAGATACAGCGGCCACTTTTTTTGATGCAGACGGCGACGGTGACCTCGATTTATTTATAGGCTCAGGAGGCAACCATCATCCGCCCCTTACACGCGAAATGCAAGACAGGATATACCTCAACAATGCCAATCAATTTGTTTTGTCAACAAGAGCACTGCCAGCCAATGGAATGAATACCTCTGTTTGTATTCCTTTTGATTATGATAATGATGGTGATGTGGACCTGTTTGTTGGAAGTAGATCTTATCCTCAACAATACGGGGCTCCGTCTGAAAATTACCTTTATGAAAACAATGGCAAAGGTAGTTTCCAGAATGTGGCAAAAACGGTTTGTCCAGAACTGGCTTATGCAGGCTTTGTGACCAGCGCTACGTTGGTTGACCTGGATGGAGATAAAAAAAGTGAGTTAGTGGTGGCCTGTACATGGGGAGAAATCCAGGCCTTCTCGTTTGCCGGCAAAAAAGTAGCAAAACGCTCTCCTCTTCTACCTGCGGGATACTCAGGCATGTGGTCTTATGTGTCGCACGCCGACCTTGACAACGATGGAGACGAAGACCTGGTATGCGGCAACATGGGTCTAAACTCAAGCTTGTCAGAATATCCTCTGACTTTGTGGGTGGGCGATTTTGATGCCAACAAAACCGTGGATAAAATCATCAGTCGCCAAATCAATAACAGAGACTGTCCTGTAATGATGAAAAGAGAATTTATGGAACAGCTGCCATCCCTTAAAAAAAATAGCCTTAAGCACGAAGAATACGCTCATAAAACCATTGAAGACCTGCTTCCTGCTGAGACCCGGAAGAAGGCAAAAAGCTGGAAGGCTGATTACTTTAGCTCGGTGGTAATAATCAACAAAAGAAAAATGCAATTTGATGTCAAGCCATTGCCCAGAATGTTTCAGACTTCTCAGATGAGCAGTGCGATACTGATAGATGTCAATAAAGATGGTTTTACCGATATTGTTCCTATTGGAAACAGATCTGTGTTTGCTCCACAGTTTGGCCGCCTAGATGGCTTGTGTGGTGATGTCATCATCAATGACAAGGGAACTTCATTCGCCTACCTGTCGGCCCGGGAGGCGGGTTTAGATCTCAGAGGAGATGCTCGTTCAGCCTACCTGATCAAAGGCAAAAAGACAACAATGTTTATGGTCACTTTTAACAACAGCCAAGCTAAATTGTATGCGCAACGATAATATACACCCATTGAAAAAATATTGGGGTTTGTTTTTTTTATTGATTCTTTTTTCATGTAAAAAGCAAGATAAGACCGAAGCCATGTTCACCCTGCTCACAGGTGATCAAACAGGGCTCGACTTTGAAAACAAGCTCGACCTCACCACCCAAATGAACATTTTTAAGTACATGTATTTTTACAACGGAGGAGGTGTGGGCATTGCCGACTTCAACAACGACGGCAAAAAAGACATCTTTTTTACCGGCAATATGGTTGAAAACGAAATGTTTATCAACGAAGGAAATTTCAAATTTAAAGATGTTACCAACAAGGCCGGCATTAAAAAGGATGCATCCTGGTCAAACGGGGTCAGTGTGGTTGACATCAACAATGACGGCATGATGGATATTTACATTAGCCAGGTGAGCGCCTTTGATATGTTTAAAGGCCACAACCAACTTTATGTGTGCAAAACCATCGAAAATGGTATACCTGTATATGAAGAGCAATCTGCTCAATACGGACTCGACCTTGTTGGTTATGGTACCCAGGCTGTATTTTTTGACTACGACCTGGATGGCGACCTCGATATGTACCAACTCAATCACTCCACCCACAACAATGGAACCTTTGGCCAGCGTTCTTCTTTTCTAGGTACTTTCCATGAGCAGTCTGGTGATAAGTTAATGAGAAATGATAACAACCACTTTACCGATGTAACCAAAACCTCAGGCATCCATTCTACTGTCATCGGCTATGGCCTTGGTGTGGTGGCAAGTGATGTCAATCTTGATGGGTATCCCGATTTGTATATTGGCAATGACTTCCATGAAAATGATTACCTATACATCAATCAAAAAAACGGCACCTTTAAAGATGTCACTGAAGCGCAACTCATGCACACGAGCCGTTTCTCTATGGGTGTTGATGCAGCCGACCTCAATAATGATGGTTTCAATGAAATCATCTCTCTTGACATGTTGCCAGAGAGACCTGACATCCTAAAAAGATCAGAAAACGATGAAGATATTAGTCTTTTTAAGTTTAAACTCGACTATGGCTACAACTATCAATACTCACGAAATGCCCTTCAGCTCAATAATGGCAATGGTTGCTACAGTGAAATAGCAATGTACAGTGGTATCCACGCCACAGACTGGTCCTGGTCACCTCTGTTTTTTGACATGGATCAGGATGGTAAACAAGATTTGTTTATTTCCAATGGCATACCCAAGCGCATGAACGACCTGGATTACATCAATTTTGTTTCTGACCAGGATTGGCAATGGAAGACCAGCCACAACGAACTTAGCCAGAAAGAACTCGACCTTATTGCCAAAATTCCTGAGCTCAAGCTGGAGAATAAAATATTTATCCAAGGAAATGAATTACAGTTTACAGACAGGAGTATGGCTGTAAAAAATATACTGCCTTCTTACAGCAGTGGAGCAGCATACGCTGATTTTGACAACGACGGCGACCTCGATGTTGTAGTCAATAATATCAATGAAAAGCCATTTATTTACAAAAACGAAAAAGGTACAACTTCTCAAAAGAACCGCGCGCTCAGAGTTAAATTGAAAGGTCCGGCCACCAACATCATGGCCATTGGTGCAAGACTTATAGCAATGGCAGGGGGCAAGCGATACTTTGCAGAAAACTACCCGGTGAGGGGCTTTCAATCCAGTAGCCAGGAAGATGTTTTTATAGGTATTGGTAGCCAAAAGGCTGATTCCATTTGTATTGTTTGGCCAGATCAAAGTTATGAGTGTAAGGCTGTGGGCAGTGACAGCATCTTTAACCTCAGCTGGACCCCAGGACTCCCAAAATTTGATTACAGAAGTATCAATAAGAATCTGGTGCCTGCATCTAATGGTTGGAAGGACGTGGCCGCTGAAGTAGGTCTTCATTATCAACATCATGAGAATCCTTACATTGAATTTCACAGAGAGCCACTAGTACCTTTCAGCTGTGGTGAAGATGGACCTGCTGTTTGTGTAGGCGATATCAACGGTGATAATCGCGATGACATTTATTTTGGAGCATCCAAGACCTTTAAGTCCGAGCTCTACCTACAACAAGCCAATGGCAGATTTGTTAAAAGTCCACAAAAGGCTCTCGAAGCAGATTCTACCTATGAAGACACAGATGCTCTATTGGTGGATGTCAACAAAGATGGACATCCCGATCTTGTGGTGGCCAGTGGCGGTAATGAATACTCACTCAAAAATGATTTTATGGCACCCAGACTTTACCTCAATGATGGTAAGGGCAACTTTGCAAAAGCTACCGATGCCCTGGGTGAGGTAAGGCTCAATGCCTCAACCGTAAAAACGGGTGACCTTAATAACGACGGCCATGCTGATTTGATATTTTTTGGCAGGTCTGTTCCATACCAATACGCTGCCTTTGCCTCATCCTATATTTTGATCAATAGGGGCAACGGCACCTTTGAAGACAAGACTGCTCAGCTGGCACCTGAATTCAAAGACCTTGGCCTTGTCACCGCCGCAGAATTGGTCGACATGGATGGTGATAAAGACCTCGACATCGTAGCCGCCTGCGAGTGGGATGGAATCAAACTGTTTACCAACGAAGGCGGTAAATGGAAGTCGTCGATGCTCTACAGTGGACACGGTTGGTGGTCATCACTCTTCATTTCAGATTTTGATGGCGATGGCAACCCCGATGTATTGGCAGGTAACCAGGGACTCAATACACGGATGAAAGCAAGCCCCGAAAAACCGGTACGCATGTATTATGCCGACATGGACAACAACGGCACCAAAGAACAAATTGTAACCTATTATATTGGTGAAAGAGAAATACCATTGGCCAACAAAACAGAGCTGGAGAAAAAGCTACCTCCTGTTAAGAAAAAATTCCTTAAAGCCAGTGATTTTGCCAAGGCCGATGTCAAAGAAATCCTTTCTTTTTACAACCTGAAAAATGCCCAAAAAATGGAAGTGAATCAATATGCTAATCTGGTCATTTTTCAGCAGGCCAAGGGTCAGTACAATGCTAGTACTTTGCCATCCAACATGCAGTATGCTCCGTTGACAGCAGCAGCCAGTCTGGGTAAAAATGAATGGCTGATCGGCATGAACAAGTACAACAGCAACGTACAGATTGGCAGGTACGATGCAGATTTTGGGGGCATCTTTACAATTAAAGGTAAGGAGCCAAAGTACCAACATCTGCCTGGCTTATTGTTGAAAGGCGCGATCAAAAAAATCCTGCCCATTCAGGTCAATGGCAATACGCAATACCTGGTCGTTAAGAACAATGAATCCTGTGCCTTGCTGGCTCGCTGAATAGGATCAGACCAGCCAGGGAGAGGTAAAAGTAAAAGTAGCACCGTCAAATAGGCCCTTATCAGAGAGTTTAAGCCGGGGTATTACCAGCAAGGCCATGAAGGAGAGCGTCATAAACGGAGCGGCTAAGACCGAACCCAGTACATTTTTGGCAAAACCATCGATGGCCTGATAGTCAGTAGCAACTTTGTAGCCATCTTCGTTGCTCATCAATCCTGCAACGGGAAGGGCCAGTTGATGCACTTTTTTGTTGTGACATGCCACTACACCACCCTTACAGTTGATCACCGCATTGATAGCATCAACAAGGTCTTCATCACTTACACCCACTGCAATGATGTTGTGCGAATCATGGGCAACAGAAGATGCAATGGCACCCCGCTGAAGGCCAAAGCCATGGATAATGGCTACAGAAGGTATGGCTTGGGTATATCTGTTGTACACCACCAGCTTGAGGAGGTCGTTTTGGTTATCACTTTTAAATTCAGTAAGCCCTCCATGCCAGTCTGCCAGCAGTTCCTGGGTTATGAGCTGACCTCCCATGGCATGGATCGAACGCAGCTGAGTGGTTCCCTCAGGTACAGCCATTCTGATCTTGTCTATGGTGATGGTTTGGGCGTTGAAATGGTTGACAACTTTGCTATGCGGCAGAGGGAGCAGACTAATACCATCACGCGCCACGCAGCCACCATTTAGATACGTAGCATCAACCGCAAAGTCAATCAAATCTTTTACCAAAATAAAATCGGCATTGTCACCCTCGCGCAGTAAACCAATGGGCAGATGGTAGTGCTGTACCGGGTGAACACAGGCCATAGACAAGACATCAAACAAGGGCAGGTCAAATTCTTTGATTGCTCTTTTGACCAATAGATTGATGTGACCGAGTACCAACTCGTCAGGGTGTTTGTCATCAGAACAAAACATCATGTGTTGGCTATGATCCCTCGCCAATGGCATCAGTGCATTAAAATTTTTGGCAGCACTGCCCTCTCTTACCAATATTTTTACACCAAGACGGAGTTTTTCATCAGCCTCATCAGTTTGATAACATTCGTGATCAGTAGAGATGCCGTGACCAAAGTAATTTTTAGCATCATCGCCACGTAAACCAGGAGCGTGACCATCAATGGGCTTGCCGCTTTTGATAGCAGCTTCCAACTTTTTGATCACTTCTTCATCTTGAAATATCACGCCCGGATAATTCATCATTTCAGCCAGATAATAGATGTCGGGTCGGGCCATTAATTGGGCTATTTGGTCGCTGTCTATGGTAGCCCCCGCCGTTTCAAAGGCCGTAGCTGGTACACAAGATGGGGCTCCGAAAGCAAAATGAAAGGGAGTTTGAGACGCATCTTCCAACATATATTTTACTCCGTCCACACCGAGCACATTGGCAATTTCATGGGGATCGGATACCGTTCCTACCGTGCCATGCACCACCGCCAAACGGGCAAAATGAGCAGGAGTTAGCATCGAACTTTCTATGTGGACGTGTGCATCCACAAATCCGGGCATGATGTAGGGCTTGTTTTTCTGTTCCTGGTCAAGGACGTCGATCCTTACTATTTTGCCTTCATCCCACCACAATTGCCCATAAAAAATTTGGCGCTTAAATACATCTACAATGTTTCCTTCTATATTCATCATCTGCACTAAAATTTGAAGATTGAATTACAAGATGTAATTTAATCAAACTACCGCAAATATTCAGTTGACCTGAGTCATTGAGCATAAAACATTTCACGAAGAAGGTGTAACTTCGTGGTTCATTAACTTAAGATCAAATGCAAAAGGTATATATTTTATCCGCGTTGAGAACACCCATGGGCAGTTTCGGCGGTGCACTGTCTTCTTTTTCAGCCACACAGCTGGGCTCTGTAGCCATTAAAGCAGCGGTTGAAAAATCAGGCATCACCCCAACGGATGTTGATGAAGTGTTTTTTGGCAACGTTTGTCAGGCCAACAACGGTCAGGCCCCTGCCAGACAAGCAGCTCTAGGTGCTGGCCTGGATAAAAAAGTACCGTGCACCACCGTCAACAAGGTTTGTGCCTCAGGCATGAAATCGGTTATGTTTGCCGCTCAGTCAATCCAATTGGGCCAAAACCAGGTGGTCGTTGCTGGAGGTATGGAAAGCATGAGCAATATTCCTTACTACCTGCCAAAGGTAAGGTGGGGATTGAAATATGGAGGTGGTGAACTTGTTGATGGACTACAAAAAGATGGTCTCACAGACGCTTACAACCATCAGGCCATGGGTATCTGCGCAGATGCCACTGCCACCAAGTTTAACATCAGCAGAGAAGAACAGGATCGTTACGCTATTCAATCCTACCAGCGTGCTGCAGATGCTACAAAGACAGGTAAATTCAAAAACGAAATCTGCCCCGTTGCTATTCCTCAGAAAAAAGGAGACCCCGTTTTGATGGCGGAAGATGAGGAATACAAAAACGTAATGTTTGATAAGATTCCTGGCCTAAGACCCGCCTTTTCTAAAGAAGGAACGGTAACAGCTGCAAACGCATCTACCATGAACGACGGTGCAGCAGCTTTGGTATTGGCCAGTGAAGAATATGTAACCAAACATGGACTTACACCACTTGCAGAAATCGTCTCATACGCAGATGCAGCACAAGAACCTGAGTGGTTTACAACGGCACCAACACTGGCTGCACCTATTGCCCTTAAAAGAGCAGGACTGACCATCGGGGACATCGACTTTTTTGAAGTCAACGAAGCTTTTGCAGTGGTTACTATGGCTTTTAACCAAACCATGGGTGTAGATGAATCTAAAGTCAATGTCAATGGAGGTGCTGTAGCCCTGGGTCATCCACTTGGTGCTTCCGGAGCCAGGATCATTACAACACTTTACCACGTATTGGCTGAAAACAATGGTACATATGGCCTCGCCACCCTTTGCAATGGGGGAGGGGGAGCCAGTGCCATTATTATCAAAAAAATATAATTGCGATTACTTTAAATCGATGGTGCCGGCATCGCTGTTCTCTAGCATGCCGCCACTTGCCAATCGTATGTCCTTACCCTGGATA
>JAGNSQ010000042.1 GCA_017987975.1 Saprospiraceae bacterium | reverse complement strand
AGCTTTTTAAGCATGTCCATAAGGCATCATTTTTGGTAAAAATAGTAGTAATTAAGGCAGTTTTCTTTAAAAATCAGTCGAAAAGGTTTAAAACTTAGATAAATAAGTAAAAAAAACGGATTGAATTGTAAAGTTTCTACTTCACGATGGTAATATTTCCAACGATTGATCTGGTAGCCCCATCAAATTCCTTTAAATTAAGAACAAAAACATAAACTCCTGGATTGAGGTCTTTTCCATTGAAAGTACCATCCCAACCCTGATCAGCCTGACCCCAAATTACATTTTCTCTGAAAAAGAGTCGATTGCCCCATCTGTCATAAACTTCCATACTTGTCAGTTCTACGGTGTAATCGTCAGATTTACTCGGATAAAAGATATTATTACCCGGTGTATTGGGATCTATGACATTAGGCCAATAGATGTCTTTAATAATTTGTTTTTCAACCAGATAAGAGACAGTCGTAAAACAGCCAGGACTGAATTCCAGCTGAGCTACAAATAATCCTATGCCACTTACCGATGTAATTACCTGATCGGGGTTAACAACCTGCGCTGCGGGTTGCCAGCTCACCGAAACAAAATCAAAAGCTGGTTTGACTTCAAGTATTGTTTGACCGGCACCTCCATCAATGGCTGACACTGAGAATGATGGTGATGGGTCTGTGCCAATGTTGACATTGTCAGAAATAGAACATCCTGCTGCATCTCTTATTTCTACAGAATAACTTCCCGGTGCTAATGTGAGTTGTTGGGGCCACGAAGCATAATCACCAGCAAAAATATTATTCAAAAATAATTGGGCAGGTGCCAGGCTGGCATTGCTAATATTTAAAGTACCTGTGGCTTCAGGACATGGAGCCGGCGTTGATGATATCTGAGCGGTGGGTACAATAAAGCTCAAAGCAACCGTAACAATACTGTCACAGCCGGCTGCATTGGGGATATTGAGTTTAACTCTACCCGAAGTTTTGTTTTTATTAAATGGTTGTCCGTTGACTATATATTCATAATTAGGATCGCAGGTAGCGTAAACATAGTTATAAACAGAAGAATCCACCAATGTAAATTGATAGGCTACCAAAGAGTCACAACCTGCCTGAGTTTGATAGGAAAGTGTGTCTGATGGATGTAATTCGTCGAATGTAACGCCATTAATATCAACACTCTCTCCTCTACAAAGCACCCCTCTTTGATTTGTGAATGCTGGTGGAGTGATGGTGAAAGTCGATGTTATTTCAGAAATACCTAATGAAAAGTCACAGTCAGCAGTTTTTATTTCAACTATCGAAACATGATATACAATACCACTTGTGAAACCTCCAAAATCTACTACAATTTGCGATGAATTGCCGGACAATGTAACCGATTTGGTCCAAACAAACTGAGCAGGATTGCCGGAATTAAACTGGGATTGAGTTTGAAGGATTAACTTATATGTATTACCTGTTGTTCCATTCAAAGTCACAACAGGGTTGTCTCCCAAACAAAACGAAGGCAATGTGACAAAAGATGCTGAGGGTTTTGCGGCAAAACTCAGATTTATGGTAGCGGTATCTTTGGGACATGGATTGCCATCACCTACTATGTACAAAACAGCATATTGACCTTCTGATAATGGTGTGAACACTCCATTATTGAGCCAGGAAGGGTTGGCCTGATATGCAAATGAGCCACTTGGAAATCCGGCAACCAAAGGTTTAAGGTCGACCCCATTTAAGCTGCAATGTTGGCTTTGCAAGTTGGGTCCGGCCTGAGCTTGGGCCTCAACTGTAATAAGGATGGAGCTTGTATCTGCCAGGCAGCCATTTTGTGCAGGAATGATGTGAAAAACCTGGTAAGTAGCCGGGGCAAGTAGGCTTGAATTAAACTGGCTTCCTGTCAAACCACCAGAAGTATTTTGTTCCCCAAAAACACCCGTGGAAGTTGATCCGGAAATAAGTGTGGTTAGGTTGACCTGCTGCCCTTTGCACAACAAGGCACTAGCATCAGCGCCAGCTGAAGAGGCAGCATTTATATTAAAGGTAACGAGCGTAGAATCTTTACATATATTACCATTTCCAGCATTAACTGAGGTTAAATATTTTAGAGAGTGACTACCTATACTTAATTGCCCGGCATCAAAAATCATTGGATCTGTGATGGTAACACCAAGCTCCGACCATAGTCCGGAGGTATTGTCATTGCCCGTGATATAATCAAACAAATTGATTGTTGAAAGTCCATTTTGACATGCATCAATAGATGTACCCATGCCTGCTTCCGGAGCCTTTGACAGTGTTAAATTGGGAAAAGCAATAGATGGTCCACAGACCGCAGATGGAACAGTATATCTAAAACTGTAATTCCCTGTTGCGGCATTGGCTGGTATTGCTACAGAAGTCGGGTTGGTTATGTCAAGACTTCCAGGTCCAAACTGTTGCCAGCTACCATTGGGATCATAAGTACCTGTGAGCAGATCAAAAAGATCTATTATAAGGTTATCTGTGATGCAGAGTGAAGCTGCCAACGCAGTTCCTGCATTTGGCTTCTTTTCGATGGTAACATCGAAGGGTTGCTGGGTAGAACAATTAACCCCCTGATCAAAGGCATAGAGTACAATCGTAGAATTTACTTTGTCCCCGGGTAATAATTTAATCCCTCCTCCATTGGGCTGTGTGTAATAGGCGACATCGGCACTTAAAAATAAACCAGTAATGACAGGAAGTGTGTATTCATCGCAGGCCGTAATGGATTGCAATGGCGCAATTTCCGGACCAGGAGCTACCTGAATATTAAAATCGGGTTGATTGAGCTGACAACTATTGAGAGTGTCAAACACAAAAAGTGTAATGGGTACAGAAATTTCGTTTCCTGGGTGATAAATGATGCCCATACCGCCGGGTTCGGTATAATAGGAGGCAGAACTGCCTACATTGGAGCCTGTAATAGGAAGTAGTACAAAGCCATTACAAGCAGAAACATCAGCAATAGTATCGTATAATGTATTGGGTGAAATAGATATGTACAAAGTATCAAGATCTTTACAAATGCCCTGCCCTGCTGTCAAATAAAAGGTATCCCTTGATGTCACTACAGTACCTACAGTGTCAGGCATTCCCATAAAGGCAGGGTTGGAATAATAGGCCTCATCTCCGGTAAGACCCAGGCCTGAAATTGCGGGCAATACAAAACTATCACAAGCCTTAATTAAAGAATCCATTGTAATTATGGGTGCAGGCGTAATATTTACAGAAAAATCCGGTTCATTGGTCAGACAGGTAGGATTGCTGGAATCAAAAAGATAAAGGGTAGTGCTGGTAAAAACAGTATCTCCTTGTTCATAGCCGGTACCGGTACCTGCAGGTCCCGTAAAATATCCGGCTGTACTGCTTACATTGGTACCATTTATTGTTGGTAGAACATACAAGCCACAAGAAGAAGTATCATTGGGTTGATCAAAAGTAGTAAGTCCTCCGATTTCAATAATCAGTAATTCCTGATCATAACATTCTGTTGTTCCGCTATAAATATAAAGTTGTGTTGTAGCATTAATGACATCACCCGGAGCCAGTAATGTACCTGAACCATTTGCCATAGTAAAATAACCAGTGATAGGGCCTGGATTGGTTACTTGAATAGGAGGCAAAGTTACCTCATCACATGATACAAGTGGATTTACGGGTGTCACTTCAGGAGCCAGCTGATAGTTGATCGTTACGTTGGCACCAAGTCCGGTGAGGTCCGGACACTCCCCCACTTGAGTTACGGCACTGACGGTAAAAACAGCATTGCCAGTTATGGTAAAAGTTAGAATGGCAGTTGGTCCGGTGACCCTGTCAGAAAATGTAAATGGATTGCCACTGACATTGTAGTTGATGATTACATCATAATCTTCATTATCTGGTAGGTTGAGTGTAATATCAACTTCTTCTCCGGGCACACCGTCATTGTCGCAAATATTGCAAATATTTCCACTTGCGCATTGCAGAGAAACCGTGCCAACATTTCCCGGAGCCAATACGGTGAGCGTTAAGAGTTCCGGGTCTGAAATACAGCCGTCAAGCGATTCTATTGCTGCATACAAAACCGTTGAGGGTCCAAAATAGGGGCTAAACTCTTCATTGAGTAAGCCGGGATCGCTATAAAACCGAACCGTTCCTGTTTCAGATCCCAGGATATCGCTAATCGCTTGATTGAGATCAAAAGTTGCAGAGCCTCCACCTTCATCACATTCTTCCAGGAAAGCTGCATTGGCTTGAGGTTCCTTATAAAATTCGAAGTTGAGAGGAATGCTGCTTACTGATCCCGGACAGCCTGAATTATCAGAAATACTATTGAGAACAAGAGTGGCGGTAAAACCGGCAGCACTCGCAGGCAATGTCAGGGTTTGTGTAGCACTGTTATATAGTGGAAAAGGAAAAACGCTTGACTCATAACAAATTATAAAGTCATCCATATAAGAAAAGCCCGGTGCATTAAAATTAAAAGGAGGCAAACTACCTATTTGGATAGACATATTTAAAGTAAAAGGCTCTGTGCCGCCAATGACATTGACATCAACAATAGAGCATTCCCCCTGACATAGTTCGGCTCCACCAATAATGTCAGCTTCGGGACCGGAGTTTACAACCACCTGCATTTCATCTGACGGGGGTGGGTAATCGGCTGCACACCCTGAAGTACCGGCTTTACCAGTATAAGTTAGCGTAACACTACCTCCAATTTCAGAAGGATCAGGAGTATAATTTGGATTAGGAATATTCACATTTGAAATATTACCGAGTCCCCCTGACCACGTACCCACACCAGAGCCATTTAATGCTACCGGGTTGGTGGCACAGGTAGCAACATCGGGTCCGGCTGAGATGGGTTTTTCAAGCCCTCTTACAACCAGATTTTCGAAGTAAAAAACTTCTTCATCGGCTTTATTAGCTGCAATAACTTTTATCTGTAGTGAATTACCATTGAAAGGACCTGCATTCCAGGTACCCGTAAAGTTGGCAGCAGTAGTCCCATTTACATATAAGGAGGTGATCCAGGGTCCACCGTTTAGGCTGTATTGAAAAACGATCTGATCGTGGCTATTATCGGGTGGATTCATGTTTGCACATGTCGTAAGCGGCGTTGCTGAGTTATTTTCGTATGAAGTATTGTCGGCAGAATATTCAAAAGAAACCGTAACGTTCATATAACTGCTGATATCAATGGCTTCGTAGGTGAAGGAAGAATTAGAATTGCCACCCTGAGAAGCAGCGCAACACGAGTTGCCTACAACGTCATTAACAACAATCTGATTACCAACAACTGCAAAGGTGCCGGGTGAGGCATCACATTCCACATAATCAAAAACAGGATTTTGCAAACAGCCAGGCAAGTGATCAGCAATAGTGACCTGGCCAAAAGATGTTAAGGGTAGCATCCATAAGGCTACCATCAAGGTTGGAAAAATATACCTCATTCACAGGCTTTATACGTCACAAATATAACTCAAACTGATTAGAATGGCGAGAGTAAATCACAGAATTAAACAAAAAGTAAAAATTGCCTGCACGACTAGACTGACAAAGAAAAGTGGTTAATTCAGGTAAAATCCTACTTATATTTCGAATATAGGTATATTTTATGGATTTTTAAAACAAAATTTGGCATAAATTCCATTGAAATATGTGGCAAGTCTGCTTAAAGATGCGTGTAAGATTGTAAATTTGCCAGACAAAACACCAAATATGCAAGCTTTAAGCGAACAGGAGATTAACCGCAGAGAAAACTTAAAAAAGATAACAGAATTAGGCATAGATGCCTATCCCAGCGATACATTTGAAGTAAATGCTACTGCAGAACAGATTAAAACTAATTTTAAAGCTGGCGACAGTACCTATCAAGACGTGAGTCTGGCAGGTAGAATGATGTCGCAACGCATAATGGGTAAAGCCAGCTTTGCTGAAATTATGGATAGTACAGGCCGAATTCAATTTTATATCAACAGAGATGAAATTTGCCCTGGAGAGGATAAAACCTTGTACAATGATGTTTTTAAAAAATTGTTGGATTTAGGTGACTTCATTGGAATTAAAGGTTTTGCATTTTACACCCAGACCGGTGAATTGACCATCCATGTGAAGGAAATCAAATTACTGTCAAAGTCTCTCAGACCATTGCCGGTTGTTAAAATAGATGATGAAGGAAAAGTGCATGATGCATTTACCGATCCTGAAACCAGATACAGAATGCGTTATGTAGACCTGGTTGTAAACCCAGAAGTGAGAGAGGTATTCAGACAAAGAACAAAGATGTACAATAGCATCAGGGAGTATTTAAACGTAAAGGGGTACCTGGAGGTAGAAACGCCCATCCTCCAACCGCTATATGGAGGTGCAGCTGCCCGTCCGTTCAAAACCCACCACAATACACTCGACATGACCCTCTATATGAGGATTGCCAATGAATTGTACTTAAAAAGACTCATTGTTGGAGGGTACGATGGCGTTTATGAATTCAGTAAAGATTTCAGGAATGAAGGAATGAGCCGATTTCACAATCCTGAATTTACCCAAATTGAGCTCTATGTAGCTTATAAGGACTACGAATGGATGATGAACCTGGTGGAAGAGATGGTAGAAAAAGTAGCCATTGATTTGCATGGTACAACAGAGGTGAAAGTGGGAGAAAACACTATTAATTTTAAACGGCCATGGAAAAGATATACCATGTTTGAGGCTATCCAGGCTTTCACACAGGTAGACATCTCAGAAATGGACGAAGATGCGCTGCGCACAACGGCTAAAAGCTTAAAAGTCCACGTAGACGGCACCATGGGGAAGGCCAAACTAATTGACGAAATTTTTGGTGAACATGTAGAGCCGAAACTGATTCAACCCACTTTTATTACAGATTACCCTGTTGAGATGTCGCCATTGGCAAAAAAACACAAATCCAAACCTGGCCTGGTTGAACGATTTGAGGCGATTTGTAATGCAAAAGAAATCTGTAATTCATTTTCAGAACTCAATGATCCAATTGATCAACGAGAGCGATTTGAAAGCCAATTGGAGCTGGGAAAAAGAGGAGATGAAGAAGCGATGGTTTTGGATGAAGACTTCTTGAGAGCCTTAGAATATGGAATGCCACCAACTGCAGGATTAGGCATAGGTATGGATCGTCTGGCCATGATAATGACTAACCAGAATTCTATCCAGGATGTGTTGTTCTTTCCACAAATGAAGAAAGAAAATCCATCGTAAGCTGGCTTTCCTGTTGTATATATTATCGGTTTTCAGGGCCCTTTTATTGGGCTTGTCGATGATATTTTACATCCTCATTTACAGTTTTCGACTCATTTTTACTTCTCATACCCCGGCGAGTGCTTTTGCGCTCAGGAGGTCATGGCTAAAGTATATGGGGAAGCCAATCTTAAACTTGAAAGTAAGTGTGGAAGGAGGTAGTGTTAATGAGCCTGCTTTGTATGTTTGCAATCATAGATCATTTGCAGATCCGTTGGCTATACTACCCTATCTGGATGCTTATGTGATTGCGAAGGCAGAGGTAGCATCCTACCCTGTGATCAATAAAGGTGCAGAACTTACGGGAGTATTATATGTAAAAAGAGAAGACAGTCAATCGAGGAATGAAGTAAGAAACCTGATGGTTAAGACAATACAGAGCGGTTACAATGTACTTGTTTTTCCTGAAGGAACTGTAAGTTTTCACAGTTATACCATGCCATTCAGAGCCGGCAGTTTTAATGAAGCGGCAAAAGCTGGAATACCTGTAGTGCCAATGGCCATCGAATTTAGAGATAAAAAAGATTTATGGCTGGTGCCCAATTTTATAAGTCAGTATTTGGTGTCTTATGCAAAATGGAAAACAGAAGCCAAAGTGGCATTTGGGCCCATCTTAAGAGAAAGTGATGGCGAAATATTAAGAACAGCAGCAGAGTCATGGACCAATGCAAAAATGAAAGAAATGCGCAAAGATTGGTCGAATGTAGACTTTGGAGAACTGGATCAAAAAACTCCTTATCAACAAGCATTGCAAAAAAAGGCTACTGAAGCATGACTTATCAGGAATGTCTTGATTATATGTTTGCCCATCTACCCATGTACCACAGGGTTGGACAAGTTGCTTATAAAAAAGATTTAGGTAATATCAAGGCATTGTGTGAAAGATTGGGAAATCCTCAGGATCAATTGCGTTGCATCCATGTAGCCGGAACTAATGGCAAAGGGACTGTCAGTCACTTGTTGGCATTCGCACTGCAACAGCAGGGATTTAAGACTGGCTTGTACACCTCACCTCATTATCAGGATTTCAGAGAAAGAATCAAAGTAGATGGACATTATATAGAGAAGTCATTTGTCAGAAAATTTATTGCCGATCATCAAAAAGCAATAGAAGAAATACAACCCTCTTTTTTTGAAATTACGGTAGCAATGGCTTTTGCCTATTTTGTCTGGCGAAAGACAGATTATGCCATCATAGAAGTAGGGCTAGGCGGAAGATTGGATTCCACCAACATTATCACCCCTTTATTATCTGTGATTACCAATATTTCATTGGATCACACCGACATGCTCGGCAATACACTGGAAGCAATTGCCGTAGAGAAGGCAGGAATTATAAAACGAGGAATTGAAGTACTAATTGGGGAAAGGCAGGAAGAAACCACCGCAGTATTTGAACGAATTGCAAAGGAAAAGGAAGCTCCGCTTGTATATGCAGACCAAGTACTTACTGTAGTGCCAAAAAGTGATGAAAAAATTCGAATTGACTGGAAAAATGGTAAAAGTCTGGAGTTTCAAACGCAGCTCACTTCCCCGTACCAACTCAAAAACATAGCCACCGCCTTTGCTGCCATGACTTTACTGACTCAAAAAATAAACCTGGATTTTGAAAAAGTCAGAAGCCAGATGGATCAATTTGAGCAAAAAGTGCGATACATGGGACGATGGCAGGTTATTTCCAGGAACCCTTTGGTGGTTGCCGACAGTGCTCATAACGAAGGGGGATTAAAATATGTATTTGAGAAAATTAACAGCCTTCCTCACCAGCGCCTTCACATTGTAACAGGGATGGTCAATGACAAAAAAACGGAACTGGTTTTACACCTTTACCCTAAAACAGCAATTTATTACTTTGCCAAGGCCCGCATTCCGAGAGGGAAGCCGGCAGAAATGCTGAGAGATGAAGCTGCAAAAGAAGGGCTAATGGGAAAAGCCTACACCAGTACCAAAAAGGCATTAGCGGCTGCCCTTAAAAAAGCAAATAGAGAGGATATAATCCTGATCACCGGCAGTATCTTCACCGTGGCTGAAGTGTTGCCGGCTACTCAAGCTTAGCCTTACCCTTAGTATTTCGACCTACTTACTTTGTTGCTTTCCAAAATTTTAATATAATTGGCTCGCTCATAAGCAGATGGATCCTGAATGTTGTAATGATTCATTACACCTCTAAAAGTGTCAACAGACTGAAATCCCATTTCATTCATCCAGGCCTGCAACTCCAGATTCATAGTTTTGAGGTAAGAAATACCTTTTTTGTAGAGAGCAGAAGCAGTCATGGTAACATTGGCCCCGGCAAGCAGATATTTGATCACTTCAGCTGCACTTTGCACACCGGTAGAAGCTGCCAATGAGCATTTTAACTGACCAGAAAGAAGTGCAATCCAAAGTAAAGGCAATCTGATTTCAGCAGCCTCACTGTAATGAAGATTGTGCATCAACTTGAGTGAATAAATGTCCATATCTGGCTGATAAAATCGGTTAAAAAGAGTTAAGCCATTGGCACCTGCAATTGATAAGTCACTGGCCACTTTACCCATGTTACTAAAATAGGGATTCAATTTAACGGCAATTGGAATATGAACAGCGGATCTTACCCATTCTACGATTTCGATGTATCTTTTTTCTACCTCAGCACCACTTGTATTGATATCAGCAGGAATATAAAAAACATTGATTTCTATGGCATCAGCACCTGCTTGTTCCATCTGGGAAGCAAAATCTATCCAACCTTCCGGGCTTACGCCATTGAGGCTGGCTATAATGGGAATTTCTACTTTCTCTTTGGCCTGGCGAATCAATTCCAGGTAGGCTGAAGTGGCAACATGATAATCATCGAGATCAGGAAAATAATCATTGGCCTCTGCAAATGTATTGGAAGTAGCTCTGGCAATGGCATTGTACCGAGCTTCTTCCTGTCTGATTTGTTCTTCAAAAACAGAAAACAAGACGACAGCACCAGCCCCATTGTCTTCCATTAATAGTATGTTGTCCAACTTTTCAGACAAGGTCGAAGCAGAAACAACGATGGGTGATTTCAGCTTAAGTCCGAGGTAGGTTGATTGTAAGTTCATATATAATTAATAAACGGGTTGAAAAGTATCCGCTTTGGCTATGGCCATAGATTCATATGTTTTCCACCTCAGGTCAACAATTTCCTGAGCTAAATCCATAAGCTTATCAGCCTCTTCGGCATTGGTTAATGTAAGTACTTTGTATCTTAATTCCTGGTAGGCATAATCTTTGAGTGACATAGAAGGTCTTGGCGAGTCTAATACAAATGGATTTTTACCATTTCTTCTGAGGATCGGATTGTACCTAAGTAACGGCCAGTAAGCACTAGCCACTGCTTTTGATTGTTGTTCAAGTCCCTTACTCATATCAATGCCATGGGCAATGCAATGAGAGTAAGCCAGGATGAGCGAAGGACCTGGGTAGGCTTCTGCCTCCCTCAATGCTAAAAGTGTTTGCTGTGGGTTGGCGCCCATAGCAATTTGAGCTACATAGACATTACCATAAGAAATAGCTTGGAGTGCCAAATCTTTCTTACCCACTCTTTTACCCGCGGATGCAAATTTGGCGGTAGCTGCGGTTGGTGTAGCTTTTGACATTTGACCTCCTGTATTAGAATATACCTCTGTATCTAAAACCAATACATTGATATTTTTGCCACTGGCCAGCGCATGATCAAGGCCACCGGCACCAATATCGTAGGCCCAGCCATCACCTCCAATGAGCCAAACACTTCTTTTGATTAAATGATCAGAAAGTGAGATCATTTTACCTGCATCCGTATGTTTTGAAATAGCTAATAATTCTTTCAACCGAGTCACCCTTCTTCTTTGCTCGGCAATTTCAGATTCTGTATTTTGTTCAGCATCCACAATAGAGTGTACAAAAGATTCACCGAGATCATCCATCATGGATTTTAGCAATTCAAAGGCATGGTCCCGTTGAACATCGGCAGCAATCCGCATACCTAAACCAAATTCAGCATTGTCTTCAAATAGGGAATTTGACCAGGCAGGACCTTGTCCCATAGCGTTGACGGCCCAAGGAGTAGTGGGTAAGTTTCCTCCATAAATAGAAGAACAACCTGTAGCATTGGCCACCATTAATCTGTCACCAAAAAGCTGAGTCAACAATTTAATATAGGGTGTTTCTCCGCAGCCTGCACAAGCTCCAGAAAATTCAAACAAGGGTTCCAGGAACTGAGCTCCATGCACAAGAGAAAAATTAACTTCAGATTTTTCATTCCAGGGTATAGCTTCAAAGAAGGATATAGAAGCTAAAGATTCTGTTATATCAGCCGGTATTTCCTCAATATTGATTGCTTTTTTAGATCTATCTGTGGGGTCAGTGACAGGACAAACTTCATGACACAGGTTACAACCGGTGCAGTCTTCCAAATACACTTGTAATGAATACCTGGTTTCCGGGAATCCTTTTGCATTGATGGGTGCAGAATTGAAACCTACTGGCGCCCCGTCCAATGAAGATTCATGAAAAAACTTTGAACGTATAACAGCGTGCGGGCAAACAAAGCTACAATTGCCGCACTGAATACAAATATCAGGATTCCACTTAGCTACCTGCTCAGAAATTCTTCGTTTTTCCCATTTTGTGGTTCCTGAGGGGTAAGTGCCATCAGTGGGCATCACACTTACGGGCAAAGAATCACCATTACCCTCCATCATTTTCCATAAGACATTGGAGACAAAGGGAGGTGCTTTTTTTAGATAATCATTGGTTTTGATAACCGGATCAGAAATTGACTTTCCAACCGTACCTACTTCGAACAAATTTTCAAGGGTCATATCGACGGCCTGAAAGTTTTTTTCAATTACAGCTTTTCCCTTTTTATAATATGTCTTTTCTATGGATTTTTTAATCTGTGCAATTGCCTCTTCCCTCGGTAATACTCCGGAAATGGCAAAAAAACAGGTTTGCATTATGGTGTTGATCCTACCTGCCATTCCTGTAATTTGAGCTACTTTATTGGCATCAATCACAAAAAAACGCATATTAAGATCCACTATCTTTTTTTGAATTGTGAAAGGCAGCTTGTCCCATACTTCATCTTTATCAAAAGTGGAATTAAGCAAAAAGATGGCTCCTTTGGCCGCATTTCCTAACACGTCTACTTTCTCCATAAAGCCAAATTGGTGGCATGCAATAAACCCGGCAGTATGAATCAAATAAGGAGCTTTGATAATATTGGGACCAAAGCGAAGGTGAGATACTGTTCTTGCCCCGGATTTTTTTGAATCATACACAAAATATCCCTGGGCATAGAGTGAAGTATTTTCACCAATAATTTTGATGGAGTTTTTATTGGCCCCAACTGTACCGTCGGCTCCTAAGCCATAAAACATGGCCTGAGTCCACTGAGGATCATCACAGTGATCAGTGGTCTTATAGTCAAGAGATAAGTGGGTCACATCATCCACGATACCAATGGTAAATGGATTTTTAGGAGAAGAGCTTGCCAAATTAGCAAAAACCGCATTGACCATGGCTGGTGTAAACTCTTTGGAAGAAAGTCCATATCTGCCGCCTATAATTTTGGGAAGGTATTCTATTTCACCAGACGAAAAGGCTTTCATAAATGCGCTTACGATGTCGGTATATAGAGGTTCACCAGTTGCTCCGCATTCTTTGGTTCTGTCTAAAACTGCGATAGAAAACACAGAAGAAGGTAGAATTTCAAGTAAGTGTTCTGCTGAAAAAGGCCTAAACAATCTTACTAAAACCGCGCCAACTTTTTCACCTCTTCTATTGAGATCACTAACTGCTGTTTGTACAGTTTCGTACCCTGAACCCATAATTACTATTATTCTATCCGGTTCAGCATGTCCGTAATATTCAAAAGGTTTATACCATCTACCAGTTAGGGAGCCAAACTGATCCATGGCTTCTTCAACCAAGTCCGGACAATGGACGTAAAATGTATTAGAAGCCTCTCTTCCCTGAAAATAAACATCCGGATTCTGTGCTGTTCCTCTGATAAATGGATTATTGGGATTGAGGGCCCTCTGTCTATGTGCTATGACCAAGTCTTCACTTATCATTTGTGTGATGACTTCATCTGGTATTAATTCAATTTTATTAACCTCATGAGAAGTTCTGAAACCATCAAAAAAATGAATAAAAGGAATTCGCGATTTTAATGTTGCCGACTGAGCAATAAGAGCCATATCATGGGCTTCCTGTACATTGGTAGAACCTAAAATGGCAAAACCGGTAGTTCTGGCTGCCATTATATCCTGATGGTCGCCAAAGATTGACAAGGCTTGGGCAGCCAAGGACCTTGC
The DNA here is from genome assembly GCA_017987975.1 of Saprospiraceae bacterium. Classification (GTDB taxonomy): domain Bacteria; phylum Bacteroidota; class Bacteroidia; order Chitinophagales; family Saprospiraceae; genus JADKBO01. Next base: position 12,014 of record JAGNSQ010000042.1, on the reverse strand, counting down.
TGCTACATGTATCACCGCAGAAGTTAATTCTCCAGCAATTTTATACATGTTAGGCAGCATAAGCATCAACCCCTGAGAGGCAGTAAAAGTTGTGGTTAAAGCTCCTGACTGCAATGAACCATGAACCGTGCCAGCAGCGCCACCCTCACTCTGCATCTCAATTATTTCAGGAACATTTCCCCAAATATTTTTTATTCCTTTTGCCGACCACTCATCGGCAAATTCTGCCATGGTGCTGGATGGTGTAATAGGATAAATAGCGCATACCTCATTGACCCTATAGGCTATATAGGCGCACGCTTCGTTTCCGTCCAGTGTAGCCACCAAGGGCAAATTATTTTTCAGTTCTTTCATCTTTACTTTACTTATAAAAATTCGAAATTCATATCAATGGCATGGCAAGGACATTGCTCAACACAAACCGCACAGCCTGTGCATTTCAAGTAATCGATCTTATACCTATTCCCCTTTCCAAGTTTGATAATGGCACCTTCAGGACATGCTCCAAAGCATCCATCGCATTCAAAACAATTGCCACAAGAGTAACAGCGACTGGCTTCGTAAACTGCTTGATTTTCTGTAAAGCCACCTACAATTTCACTAAAATTGTCTTTTTTGATTTCAGATAAAATTTTGGGTTGATTATTTGCTGGGGCAAAGGTTTTAAGCCAAACATGAAGTTTGTCGAAATGGACTACCTCATTTTTAGGAGCAGGACGATAGGGTTCAGCTGTGAGAAAGCCATCAATAAATTTGGCTGCTTTTTTACCATGGCCTACCGCGATGGTTACACTTCTTTCACCAGGAACCATGTCACCTCCCGCGAATACGCCTTCACAGCCAGTCATCATGTAAGGATCCACTATAACAGTACCATCCGACTTAAAATCTATACCTGGTAAAGATGACAAAAAACTGGTATCCGTATCTTGACCCAAGGCTAAAATGAGATCATCTGCTTCAATTGTTTCTACCTCACCGGTGGGTACAGGTACACCATCTCTCAGCTCCATTATTTCGACCGTTAGGGCTCTATTTTCAAAACCTTTTATAGTCCGCAACCAGTGTATTTTTACGCCTTCACCCAGTGCTTCATCTGCTTCAAAATCGTGGGCGGGCATGTGTGTCCTATCTCTCCTGTAGATGATCATAGCATCATCCACTCCCAATCTTTTGGCAACCCTGGCTGCATCCATGGCGGTATTACCCCCACCATATATGGCTACTTTTCTACCCAGTCGTGGTGCCATTCCCAATTCAACATCTCTCAACAGAGAAACAGCGTCAAATATCTGACCAGCATCCCTGGCAGGGATATCAACCTTTTTACCTATATGTGCACCAACAGCAATAAAAACAGCATCGTAATTGCCTTTTTTTCGCTCCAATCCAACGTCTTCAATTTTATGATTAAGCAGGATGTTGACACCAAAATCTTTAATCCTATTAATTTCTGCCATTAATATTGCCCGGGGAAGACGGTAAGAAGGAATACCAAAGTGCATCATGCCTCCGGGAAGAGGTCCTGCTTCAAATACATCAACGGTGTGGCCTTTCCTCCTTAAATGATACGCCGCAGACAGACCACTGGGTCCAGCACCAATAACCATCACTCTTTTACCTGACTCCTTCAAAATTTTCGGAAAAGCCCAGCTATTTTCAAGAGCCATGTCACCTAAAAACCTTTCAATGGCATGAATACTTACCGAACTATCTGCTTCTTTTCGATTACAGGAACTTTCACAAGGATGGTAACATACTCTGCCGTGAATGGCTGGCATAGGGTTGTCTTCTGTGAGTTTTTCCCATGCTTTTTGGTAGTTTTTTTCTGTTACCAGGGAAAGCCATGCCTGGATATTTTCTCCAGCCGGACATGCATGATTGCAGGGAGGCAAATAATCTGCATACATAGCTTTTTTTCGGGGTACCGGACCTGTTCCTTCACTGTGTAGGTTTAAGTCGGGGATTTGAGTTATATCCAAATGACCATGCTTCATATCAAATTGCTTTTCAATTTTATAAAAAGCCGATGGCAGACGTGAAGACAAAATCAAAAAAGTAATTTATCAACAAACATGAGTTGAAAATGACTTAGGATACATCAAAAAAATACACGTTTGTAAATTTAATCAATGTAGGGTGATTTTAATGATGGTCTGCAACAGGCTCATCAATTGTAGTGGTAAAATTCAACAAAGTATCAGGCCTACTTTATGAGGCGGGTCAATTCGATTTATGATAGAAGTCACATCGATACAGCCGCGAAGACAAATTAAAAAATTGATTGTCAATAAATTAACACACCAAACGCACCAACTATTTGATTCCAATGTCCATTTGTATTCTCAAATGACCTGGAAGATAATTATTGATTCGGTTTCCAAGATTTTTGATCCACCCTAGTCCAAGATTTTGATAAGTTACTATCATCCATGTCTTTTGTGGATGATTTACTGACGCTAAGGTTTTGTTCAGGTACCTTAATGCGTCCTCTTTAGATAATTCAATTTTCGGTGCTTTTAAGATTGCCAGATGGGTCAAAGCAGCGCTATGCTCAGGTGTAAATACGGTTTTATTGAGTTTACCTAGTTTGACGCCAGCATATTTTATATGCAACACTTTCAAATACTGAGGAAGGTAAGGAGACAATGTTTCGGGAAAGTAATATACATCTCCAATTTCGTGAATTTGAACTGCTGACAAATATTCAGAATTAATCCATGATTCCAATATCAGCTTTTCTACTTTGTTGATAGGACGCAATTTCTGTACTCTATCTGGCTTTGCCGTGGTTTGATTACTACCAATAGGTTTTTGAAGAACAGAAAAAAAATATCCTTCACCTCTGGTAAACCCAGGAACACATTGATAACCGTTACAATCATTCATCCCAACTTTAAGCATATTCCACTCAGGTGGCAGCTCTATTTCAACTGTTTGTAGGTTATAATCTTCAACAAATTGAACCACATTGAGAATATTTTCTTGTTGATTGAACGTACAAGTAGAATAAATTAGAAATCCTCCATCCTTTAGTGCAGGTAAGACGTCTTCAATGATTCTTTGTTGACGACCAGCGCATAGGGTTACATTATCAGTTGACCACTCACCAATTGCATTTTTATCCTTTCGAAACATACCTTCCCCTGAACAGGGTGCATCTACAAGGATCAGATCAAAATGGTTTTTTAGTTGGGTAAAGTCCTTGGGGTCATTATTGGTAACGCAACAATTGGCATAGCCCCATTTAACCAAATTATCAACCAGAACATTAGCCCTCGGTTTAATGACTTCATTGGCAACAAGGTGACCTTTCCCGTTAAGAAAATCCAGTAACAACGTTGACTTTCCACCCGGTGCAGCACAAAGATCCAACACGGCCGGGTCATCGGGCAAAATTAATTCAGATAAAATATGATATAGCACCATAGAAGATGCTTCCTGAACATAATAAGCACCTGCCTGGAATAAAGGATCAAGAGTAAAAATGGGTCTATCATTCAAATAAAGGCCCTGGGGGCACCAGCTAACAGGTTCAATTGGAAAGTTCAAAGTTGCCGATTTATTTGGATTCAAGCGGATACTGAGGGAGGGAGGATCATTTTGAATTGAATCAAGTATTTTCTCTGCCTGGGCAGGTAAGGCGTCCTTTACCAATGCAACAAATTCGACTGGTAAATCTGAATTTTTATTTTGATCAATATTATTCATCTTTGCAAAGTTAATCTATCTAAACATGAAAACCATCATCAATAGTGCAAATGCACCTGCTCCGGTAGGTCCCTACAATCAAGCGGTGTTAGCCGGAAATACATTATATATTTCCGGGCAAATTGCCATTGAACCATCAACCGGAGTCATTGTTACTGAAAGTATTGAAGCGGAAACTGAACAGGTGCTCAAAAACCTCAAGGCAGTTTTAGAAGAAGCCGACATGTCATTTGACAATATTGTGAAGTGTTCAGTTTTTGTTACTGATATGGATATGTTTGCAAGAATCAATGTTATTTATTCTCAATATTTTGAAGGCATACAAGCTCCCGCCAGAGAGTTGGTTCAGGTAGCAGCTTTGCCGAAATATGTCAACATAGAAATTAGTTGCATAGCAGTAAAATCATGACAAAAAAATATGGTCTGATTGGGAAAAAGTTAAGTCATAGTTTTTCACCTGCCTATTTTTCGAAAAAGTTTGCTGATGAGTCACTATTAGACCACCGTTACACCATTTATGAATTAGACCACATTGAAGAAGTAACAAAAGTACTTGCTGATGAGCTTGCCGGTGCTAATGTAACCATACCTTATAAGAAGGCCATTTTGCCCTACTTACATAAGTTGGATAAAGCAGCTGCCACAATTGGAGCCGTAAATTGTATTGTAAACAAAAATGGTCAATACACAGGGTTTAATACCGATTGGTTGGGCTTCAGCCAGAGTTTACTTGAATTTATTGGAAACCAAAGACCCGATGCATTGGTATTGGGCAATGGAGGTGCCTCAAAAGCCATATGTTATGCTCTTGATTGTTTAAAAATTAACTATACCGTTGTAAGTCGGTCTGCAAATGGGCTAAGATATGAAGACCTTACCCTTTCAATGATTTCGGCCAATCATTTGATAATCAACACTACCCCACTAGGAATGTTTCCATTTGTTGATGAGTTTCCTCAAATTCCTTATGGTGGCATCGATGACCAACATTTTGTCTATGATTTGATTTACAATCCTGAAAAAACCTTATTTTTGGCTTTGAGCGCGGATAGAGGCGCAAAGATTCAAAATGGATATCCAATGCTGGTATATCAGGCAGAGGAGTCCTGGAAATTATGGAACAGTTAAGCATTTAATAATGGAAGAAGGCTCACCGATTGAATTACCTGATTTTAGCAATACTGAAATTGCATTTTCAACCAAAACCAACGCAGAATTAAAAAAGATGGAGCGATTATTCAGATTAATGAATAATTCTACCCTTGTAAAAATAGGCACACATTTGGGATTATTTGCCGTAAAATATCGAATTCCCTTCTCAGATTATTTCATTCGCGAGACTATTTTTGAGCAATTTTGCGGTGGTGAAAATTTGTGGGATTGTCAAAAAACGATAGATAAGTTGCACAAGTTCCAAACCCTTTCCGTTCTCGATTTTGGGGCAGAAGCCAAAAATACGGAAGAAGAATTTGACGCTGTTATGTCTGAAAATATGAGAGCCATTGAAATGGCAGCGAGCAATAATTCCGTCCCTGTTATCAGTACAAAACTTACCGGGTTGGTAGACAATGGTGTTTTGGAGACTTTGCAAAACAAGGCTGTACTAAACCCCGTCCAAAAATCAAAATATGATGCATTTTTTAAACGGGTAGATGCAGTATGTGCCAAAGCACACGAACATGGAGTGGGTGTTTTTATAGATGCTGAGGAAAGCTGGATGCAAGACCCCATTGATGCGTTAGCGATGGAAATGATGGAAAAGTATAACAAAGAGCGCGTAATTGTTTACAACACCTACCAACTTTACAGGAAAGATAAGCTGGCTGATCTGAAAAGTGACTTTGAAGTAGCGACATCCAAACAATTTAAATTGGGTGCAAAACTGGTAAGAGGCGCTTATATGGAAAAAGAAAGAAAGAGGGCTAAAGAAATGGGGTATGAATGCATGATTCAGGACACAAAAGAAGATACCGACCGCGATTACAATCTTGCTTTGGAATTCTGTGTAGATTACTACAACGAAATATCTGTCTGTTGTGCTTCTCATAATTTAGAGAGCAATCTGCTATTGGCAAAATTGATCCACGAAAGAAAACTGGATAAATCCCATCCTCACCTCAATTTTTGTCAGCTAATGGGCATGAGTGATTGCATTACATTTAATTTAGCGAAGGCTGGATTTAATGTAGCCAAATACGTTGTTTATGGGCCTGTTAAAGAAGTGCTGGCATATCTGGTAAGAAGAGCTGAAGAAAACACCTCTATCACCGGAGAAATGGGTAGGGAATTGTCATTAATAGATACTGAAATAAAACGCAGAGGTTTGTAGACCTTTGGTTTATGTGCCGCCTTAACAACTATAATTAAAAAAGCATGAAAGGGACTCTAGCAATTGGGTTATTAATTTTAAGCGTTACTGCTTGTCAATCGCCCCCAACCAATTATCCTATGATCGAAGTAAGTTACCCTGAGACGAGAAAAGATTCTATTACAGACAATTATCATGGCACTGTTGTAGCTGATCCATATCGTTGGCTGGAAGATGACAATAGTGAAGAGACCAAAGCCTGGGTCGCAGCCCAGAACAAATTGACATTTGGCTACCTTGACCAAATTCCTTTCAGAAAATCATTGAGGGATCGACTTGAAAAGTTGATGAATTTCGAAAAATTTGGGGTGCCTTTTAAAGAAGGAGGAAAATACTATTATTTCAAAAACGATGGTCTTCAAAATCAAAGTGTGCTCTATGTAGCAGATGATGCAGGCTCAGAAGGAAAAGTTTTGTTAGATCCAAACACCCTGTCTAAAGATGGAACCGTAGCATTAGGCAGTATGGATTTTTCAGCTGATGGAAAATACCTTGCCTATTTTTTAAACGAAGGAGGTTCAGATTGGAGTAAAGCATATGTGATGGATCTTGGCACAGGTAAAATGACTCCAGACACTTTAAATTGGATTAAATTTTCGGGCATTTCATGGAAAGGTAATGGTTTTTATTATTCCAGATATCCTGAGCCCAAGGGAGCATCTGCTTTATCGGGTAAAAACGAATTTCATGCCTTGTATTATCATGAATTAGGTACTGCACAGAGTGCGGATAAGTTGATTTATGTTGACAAGAACCAAGGACAAAGAAATGTTTATGCACAAACTACGGAAGATGAGCAATACCTGATCATTTATACCACAGAATCTACCAGTGGCAATACTGTTTGGCTACAAGATCTAACCAAACCTCAATCACCCATTGTGAAAGTGTTAGACAACTTTGACAATGATCATAGCATAGTGGATCATTTGGGAGGTGGAAACTTTTTAATGCTCACAAACATGGGAGCTCCCAGAAAAAAATTGGTGGGATTTAATATTAGCAACCCTATACCAGATCAATGGAATGACGTAATTCCTGAAAATAAAGACCCACTTGATAATGTCAGCCTCTGTGGCGGCAAGTTGTTTGCCAATTATATGCACAACGCAAGCACTGAAGTTAGGGTTTATAAGGAAGATGGCACATTTATCCAAAATCTAAGTCTGCCAGGCATTGGAACGGCCGGAAACATTTCTGGCAAAAGAAAGGACCCGAATGCATATTACTCCTTTACCTCTTTTATCAGACCAACCACCATATTTGAGTTGGATGTGAAAACTTTGGAATCAAAAGTATTCCGGTCGCCTAAAGTAGATTTTGATTTTGACAACTACGAGACTGTTCAAGAATGGTACACGAGCAAGGATGGAACTAAAATACCGATTTTTATTACCAAAAAGAAAGGCTTAATAATGGATGGTAATAATGTCACCCTATTATATGGTTATGGTGGGTTTGACGTATCACTGACACCTTCCTTTAGTGTTTCCAGGTTGCCTATTTTAGAGCAAGGTGGCGTGTATGCACTTGCCAATATCAGAGGAGGGGGCGAATTTGGTAAAGAATGGCACAAGGCTGGCACCATGGAGCAAAAACAAAATGTGTTTGATGACTTTATTGCAGCCGGTGAATTCCTTATTCAGCAGAAATATACCAACAAAGAAAAATTAGCTATTCAAGGTGGATCCAACGGAGGCCTTTTAGTGGGTGCATGTATGACACAGCGACCTGATTTGTTTGCCGTTGCCTTCCCTGCAGTTGGGGTCTTAGATATGCTTCGTTACCACCAATTCACCATAGGATGGGCATGGGCTACTGATTATGGAAAAAGTGATGACCCCAAGATGTTTCCTTATTTACTAAAATATTCTCCTTATCACAACGTGAAAAACCAGGCCTACCCTGCTACTTTAATAACAACAGCGGATCATGATGACCGGGTAGTGCCAGCCCATAGCTTTAAATTTGCAGCTGCTCTTCAGGCGGCACAACAATCCAAAAAGCCGGCCCTTATTCGGATAGATGTTAGTGCTGGTCATGGATCAGGCAAACCTACCTCAAAGATGATTGATGAGTCAGCAGATTTGCTGTCATTTCTTTTCTACAACACGAATACTGCCTATAAAGACAAAGGTCATTAAACCAAACTCAATGAGTTGAGTCTACATGAAGTGGTAATCAGAATAAAATGGATCATGCTCCTCCTCTTTATAGTGGGAGGGCTTTCAGGTTGGGCACAAGTTCGGCCTACCGTCAGCGTATTTTACCTTGAGGATTGTATAATTTGCCAGTCATTCACCCCTGAATTGAACAAGTTGTACAAAAAATTTCATGGAAGTGTTGATTTTGTTTTGATATTCCCCAATAATAGGTCAAAAGACAAAACCATAAAGGAATTTATAAACAAGTACAAAATTGACATTCCATATAAAACCGACCACTACAAAAAAGTATCAAGTATGATGGGGGTTAGTGTTACGCCTGAAGTAGTTTTAACAGATTCATTGGGTCAAATAATTTATCAAGGAGCTATTGATGATTCATTTATAAGTCCCGGAAAAAAAAGGAAAGCAAAAAATCACTACCTTCAACTTGCCTTAGAAGCTAGTATTGCAAACAAAAGGCCTGAAATTGCCAAAACTCAGGCAGTTGGATGTTTTATCAACTATAAAGAAAATGATTGACAGATGATCAATAAGATATGGGGAAGCATGGTGTTAATGGTGATAAATACCATACTATACAGTCAGGCCACCTTTACCAAAGACATTGCCCCTATAGTATACAAAAAATGCGCAAGCTGTCACCGGCCCGGTGAAATAGGTCCGTTTTCATTAACCAATTATGAAGAAGTCAGATCCTATGGGGAGACAATAAAGTATGTTACCGGGATTAAATACATGCCACCTTGGAAGGCAGACCCGGAATATAAACACTATTTGGAAGAGAACTACCTGACTGATGAGCAAATAGCATTGATAGGACAATGGGTTGATGGGGGAATGCCATATGGCAACGCTGCCGAAGAGCCTCCCTTTCCTGACTACCCGGAAGGTAGCGCACTGGGAGAACCGGATCTTGTATTACACTTCGCTTCCAAACATTTGCACAAAGGGGATGGGGAAGATGAATACAGATATTTTGTACTGCCTACAGGTCTTACTGGCAATAAGGTTGTAAAAGCAATTGAATTACGACCAGGCAATAAAAAAATTGTACACCATGCACTTTTTTTTCAGGATACAACTGGTAAGGCGAAATCCTTTGACATTAAAACGCCTGAATATGGTTTTTCTGCCAATACCTCAGGGTTTGATGTAAATTCCGTATTGCTTTACGAGCAATATCCAGGTTATGTTCCGGGTCAGAAGCCCATTCGTTACCCTGAATCAATGGGGCAACGCATGAACAAAAACTCAGACCTGGTAATACAGATGCACTATGCCCCTACCCCAATAGATGAATATGACAGTACAACCGTAAACATCTTTTTTGCAGATGATGAGGAGCCCATTGATCGTTTTGTGAAAGACAAAGTAATGCTTCCGTCAGATCTTCCGGGAGGATTTTTCAGCTTTGTTATCCCCGCCAATCAAAAGAAAACTTTTACCGGGAAGTGGAAGACGACCCAGGATTTGTCATTTTTAAGCGTTTTTCCCCATATGCACTTACTTGGAAAAAGATGGAAAGTTTGGCTACAAAGACCAGACGGCAGTTTAGAAAATTTAATAAAAATTGATGATTGGGATTTTAATTGGCAGGGTGGCTATTACTTTACCCAACCTATCATCGCACCTAAGGGTTCTACGGTTTTTGCTGAGGCAGAGTATGACAATACCATCAACAATCCACTGAACCCCAATTCACCGCCTATTTCCATTAGTTGGGGAGAAAAAACAAGTGATGAGATGTATTACTTCCCTGTATTGCACACACCTTACAGAGTTGGAGATGAAAACCTGGTATTCAGCCAACCGACCAGCATCAATGAGGAAGAGCAATCTGAGCATAAAAAAAGTCCTGTTCAGCTTTTCCCCAATCCTGCAAGGAATGAAATGGTGAATGTAAAATTTCACATGGAGAGAGGCACCAAAGTAGACATTGCCATCAGGGATATGAAAGGAACACTCGTTAGGTATGTGAGAAAAGGTGAGTATTACTCACAAGGAGAACATTTTGTTCATATCGATGGTGACAACTTAAACCCTGGCACTTATTTAATTGTTATTGAAGTTGAAAATAAATCATTCGGAGAAAAACTTCAAATCATCAAATAATGAAAAACAAAGTTGCCTTAGTAACAGGAGGATCGCAAGGGATTGGAGCCGCGGTAGCAAAATCTTTGTTAGACAAGGGTGTGAAAGTAGCTATAACCGGGAGAGATCAGGCAAAACTGGATTTTATTCAAAAAATGTTGGATCCACAGATGCAGCTGCCCCTTTTGTGTTTAAAAGCAGATGTGCGCAATTTCGAAGATTTGACATCAGTAGTTGCTTTGGTTCGTGAAGATTTTGGAACGATTGATACCGTAATTGCTAATGCCGGTGTAGGTCATTTTGTTGCTGTAGATGAAATGAGCCACGAACAATGGCACGAAACCATAGACACCAATCTTACCGGAGTATTTAATACATTAAAAGCATGTTTAACCGACTTGAAAGAAAGTCAGGGATATTTCATCACAATGGCGAGTCTGGCCGGCACTAATTTTTTTGAAAAGGCCTCAGCCTATAATGCCAGTAAATTTGGTCTGGTTGGATTTACTCAGGCGGTAATGCTTGACCTAAGAAAATATGGAATTAAGGTTACTACCATAATGCCCGGCTCTGTGTCTACTCATTTTAATAACAACATTCCGTCGGCTCAGGATGCCTGGAAAATTCAACCGGAAGATATAGGTCAAATGATTGTTGACCTCCTGGAAATGCCGGCTCGTACACTGCCAAGTAAAATAGAGGTGCGACCTTCATTTCCCGGTAAGTAGAATTAGATTTTAATAAACTTACTAACCCAACACTTAGTTTTCGACATTAGCTTGATAAAGTATATTCCGCTGGAAAGCGATGATACGTCAATCGAAAACTGATTCTGGGATAGCTTAAATAGTGGAAGCACAAACTGCCTGCCTTCAAGATTCAAAATAACCATCTCATCCGGGATGGAATTGCCAAGTGAAAAGTAAATAAAATTGGATGTTGGGTTAGGTTGTACAACCACCATTTCACTATCTTCATTAGTGCCATTTATTTCATCAACTCTTGCGGTTGCTACCCTTTGGCAACCTAGTTCATCAGTTACTGTGCAATGATAATCACCTGCTCCAAGGCCAGTGATATTAAAGCCACTTAAAGACGGTTTAGACCATTCAATGCTATAATTTCCCTGCCCACCGGATGCTGATATTTGCAGGCTGCCATCTTTTTTGCCTGCTGCAGTAGGAGTTGAAACCACATTGATGGAAATATCTGAGATAGAACTGACCGCGATTGCAGGCAAACTAAAATTACATCCAAGCGCATCAGTTACAGTGGCAAAATAACTGCCATTGTGTAGTTGTGTCAACCTGAAGCCTAAAACGCCATTTTGCCATTCTACTGTATGGGGTAATGAGGCACCTCCTGTCTGTAAAGTTATGGTAGCTGAACTATCTGAATTACATAAATTTTTTACAATATCAGCACTATAGGTGAAACTGGATATGGCATTAATATTTATAACAGGAGAGATACTTATACATCCATCACTGTCCGTAATGGTTACGTTAAAAGTTCCACCAGACAAGTTTTTCAAAGTATCAGATTCTACCCACACTAACCTTTGTGTGCCATTACTCCAATTAAAGTCAAGAGGTAATTTTGATTGCAAAGATTTGGCAGTTATAAGACCGCTTTGTTCAGACGGGCATTTGTTGTCCTTCAACTTTTCTATTTCA
>JAGNSQ010000041.1 GCA_017987975.1 Saprospiraceae bacterium | reverse complement strand
CCCTGAACTTCCTCCGGGCGACAGTTTTCTTTGTCTACCTTATTTACAACTAATATGGGTTTCAAACCCAATTCAATTGCTTTGTTCAAAACAAATCGCGTTTGGGGCATTGGACCTTCAAACGCATCCACCAGGAGTAATACTCCATCTGCCATCCTCAACACACGCTCAACTTCACCACCAAAATCCGAGTGACCCGGTGTATCTATGATATTGATTTTTACACCCTGAAAATTAACGGAAACGTTTTTAGAAACGATGGTAATACCTCTTTCTCTTTCCAGGTCATTATTGTCCAGAATCAACTCACCATGGTCGTTGAAATCATCACTGGCATGACATTCATGAATGATTTTATCAACGAGGGTTGTCTTCCCGTGATCTACGTGGGCAATAATGGCAATGTTGCGAATCTGATGCATGTTACTTTTTATAAAAGGAGCGCAAAGATAATTTTGTTTTACGTATTATTATAGCCTTATCGCAAAATAATATTTGGATTTAACCCAATTTTAATACAAAATTTTATTTTGAAAGGATTTCTAACCCATTTTAGTGCATAAAAAACCACTTAATAACCTTCAGTTTTGCTGCTGTGTAAGGTTGGTATAACAAAGGAAGGTCGAACCATTTAGGTGAATGAAGCATGGATTTTACATTTGAAAAGGTATTAAAGCCTGCTTTTCCATGGTAACTTCCTGTTCCGCTGGTCCTGACCCCACCAAATGGAAGGTTGGGGTTTCCGAGCTGGTAGATGGTATTGTTGAAACAGCCGCTTCCAAATTCTACCCTATCCAGGATAAATTGTTTCAAATTTTGGTCTTCAACGAACATATACAGAGATAATGGGTATCGGTTTTTGCGAATAATGGTCAAAAGATGCTCTTTGTTTTCATAGGCCAGGATGGGAAGAATGGGGCCAAAAATTTCTTCCTTCATAATGGGCAAATTAAAATCCTTAACGTTTACCAAAGTGGGCTCAATACATCGGATGTTTTTTTGGTAGCGGCCTCCATGTAAGATTTCGCATCCTTCAAGCAAGGTAATCAAACGATCAAATCGCTGCTCATTGATGATGTGACAATATTCTTCTGAAACAAAGGGCTGATCGCCTATCAGAGAAAGTATCTGACGTTTGCACGCCTCTGTAAATTCTGCTACGCGCTGTTTCGGTACCAAAACGTAATCTGTACTTACACAGGTTTGACCAGCATTAATTACTTTTCCCCAAATGATCTTGCGTGCAGCTTTTTCAAGATCAAAATGGTCATCAATTATAGATGGACTTTTCCCCCCCAATTCAAGGGTAACCTTGCTGAGGTGTTTGGCGGCCTTTTCCATGATCCATCGCCCTACCCTATGAGAACCGGTAAAAAAGATATGATCAAATTCAAAATGTTCAAGCAAAATTTCACCTACGGCTGCCCCTTCGCCAAGCACCACTGAAACATGCTCTGCAGGAAAAACTTCGGTTACAATTTTTTGGGTCATTCTTGAAATTTCCGGTGTTTCGTGTGCGGGTTTGAGCAATACTACATTTCCTGCGGCAACTGCAGACACGAGGGGCATCAAAGAAAGCCAAAATGAATAATTCCAGGGAGCGAAAAGCATGACCAGACCTTGAGGACTTTTATGTACCCTACTCGATGAAGGCAACATCAATAAATTGGTGGCAACCCTTTCCGGCTTTGACCATCTCTCCATGTGACGTAAAGTATTTTTGATCTCTGCCAGTACCGGATAAATTTCTGTCAACAACATTTCAGCCCTGGGCTTGTGAAAATCTGCATAAGCAGCCTCACAAAAAGCGTCCTGGTTCTCCTCTATGGTCTCTTGTAGTTTGAGCAACAATTTTTTTCTAAAACCCAAATCAAGGGTTTTACCATTGTCGAAATACTGGCGCATGGCTAAGACCAGGGCCTCCAGGTGTTCTTTTTCGGTTGACATGACAGGCGTGTACATTTGACAAAGATAATCTTTTCCGCCTTTTTTGGAAAGACATTCCTCAGACGAATATTCACCACCTGATTTGAACATTCTGCTTACCTTCGCACTATGGTTAAGATATGTGGATTTACTTTTATCAGGAATGCGGTGAAATATGACTTCCCGGTGGTGGAAGCCATCCAATCCATTCTCCCTCTGTGTGATCAGGTTTTTGTAGCTGTAGGTCAATCGGAAGATGCTACCCGTGAAATGATAGCTGAGATATCACCTAAAATTGTGATCATTGATACGATTTGGGAAGACCAATTGCGCAGCGGAGGTACAGTACTTGCTCAGGAAACCAATAAAGCTTTTAATGCCATTCCTCCTTCCTACGATTGGTGTATTTACATACAGGGAGATGAAGTTATTCATGAAAAATATTTACCTGTCATCAAGGATCACATCATGCTTAATCATGATCAAAAAAATGTAGATGGTCTTGTTCTTCATTATTTGCATTTTTATGGAAACTTTCAGTACATAGCAGATGCTAGCAGATGGTATAGAAGCGAAGTTAGGATTATTCGAAACAATAAGTCTATTTATTCTTACCGCGATGCCCAGGGCTTTAGAAAAAACGAAGATGAAAAATTGAAGGTAAAAGTTATTCCAGCCTGGGTATTTCATTATGGCTATGTGAAACACCCGGCAACCATGAAAGCCAAGGTCAATAACTCAAACCGCTACTGGCACTCTGATGATTGGTTGAATAAAAATGCCATTGCCGAAGAGCTCTTTGATTATAATAGTATCGATAGCCTGACCCTTTTTAAAGACAGTCATCCTGCGGTCATGGTGCCACGAATCAAAGCCAAAGATTGGGACTTTCAGTTTGATATACAACGAAAGAAGAGGAATTTAAAAGAATGGATAAAGTACGTCGTAGAAAGATGGACAGGCTGGCGAATCGGGGAGTATAAAAACTATACAGTAATCAGATAATTTATTTTCTGGAGCCTAACTTCAGCCCCAGTAAACCTCCCATCATATTGATAGATAATCCGATTACAAAATAAAGGTCAGGGTAGTTAAATCTGACATCGCGATAAATGAGTAAGCCGACAAATAACATGAGGCCGATGAAACCCAATCTAGATTTTGATCTGGAGATTACAGCTGCTAGCAAGGTAGCACAAAATACAGCTACGGTATTGATGCCAATTTTGATGGCATAAGCCTTGTTGGGTAGGTCATGCAAAAAACTGGTCATCGAGTCCCGATTGTGAACATCGAGATCCATTGGATAGGGATAAAGGGTTGAAAACACCAACATTCCCACAAGCAAAACCAAAAGTCCGCCTATAACTGAAACGATTAATGCACTAAAGTCTTTTACCATTTTGATATTGACACTTTGCAACCGGGCAAATATAAAACAAGTGCGTTTAAAAAAACAAATAGATTTTTTTTATATGTGTTTAAAGTTAATAATTAGAGTAATGGAAAAATAAAATCAAACAAAGTTGGGGTAAAAAAAAAGCCGGACCCAATGGACCCGGCTTCGAACTGAATAATCCAAAAATTCACTTATTTCAAGCCAATCATTTTTCGCGTTGCCTTAAAACTGTTGCTGCTCACTTCATAGTACATGATACCTGAAGTACCCAGATCAGCGTTTTGAACCGTAAAATGATTCAACCCTTTGGCAAAGCTATTTTTCTGAATGTGCAGGATCTTTCCACTCTGGTCATAGATCTTTAAGGCAACATCAGCTGCTTCCGGTAATTTAAATCCAATTTTAGTCTGATGTGAGAATGGATTAGGCTCGTTCTGATATACTTCAAAAGAAGCATTTCCATCTTGTTTTCCTCTTGCCTGTAATTCAATCTCAGAAACTTCATCGGTGCTCAGGTAGGCTTCGTCTGCCATGAGTCCGGCAAGTTTGATACCATCAACATCAGCTGCCGTATAGAGGCTAAACAATCTATCTCCTTCTCTTACTTTGCTTGCGTTGTCAGTGTTCCAGGACATGGCAAAACCTCTTTCACCATTGGCATAGTTATCTGCTTTTACATCCAGGATTCCAGCACCCGCTTTTAAGACAGTACCTAGTCCGCTTAGTGACATTTGGAATCCATAGACCTCTTTGGTTTCAGCAGCATAAAAGTCGATTCTGTTTCCGCTTTCTTCCTTTACGATTTCGTACTCCATGGTCAAAATTTCATTTGAACGTGGTTCTGCAATTTCATCATTCAGGCTCAAGGAAATAGAAGCATTCACATCACCAATTTTTACACCATAAAAATCCTGATTAAACATATTGGTGGCCAGGTTATCTAGCGCAATCTTTTCTTCAAAAGGGAAAGGATTGTTTTGATTGGCAAATGGCTTGGCTGAGTTAACAAATCTCCATGATTTTTGACCAGCAGGCATCTGAACACTAAGTCCCAAAATCAATTTTCTCAATGCCACAAGGTCAGAGGCAAGTATCTTGCCGTCATTATTGACATCAGATGCAATCACCTTGTAGGGAGAATCTAGTTTTGCTACTCCTAAGATGTGCCTTTGTATCAATACAAGGTCAAGTGTTGACAAACCATTCATCACATCATTATTTTTATCAACCGAAAGTTGATAATCCTTACCAATCAATACATTTTCCAAAACAAAACTTCCTGCCTCGCTTGTCATAAATTCTTTGACTTTGATGTTGCCTTCCCACAATGTAACAGAAGCCCCATTCAATGATTTATTTTGCTCTGTTTTGATTCTTCCGCCGAGTACAACCCTTGAGCCCACTTTATCCGGACATACATTACCTGTATTGTCTTGAAGCACAAGGATAACGGTACAATAATCCTGATTACCAGCCTCATCGGTGACCCACATTTCAACGGGGATTTCCATTTCGATTCCATCAGGAATATCAGAACATTGGAAAACATCACTCGTATCCTTCACATCTGAACTGAAAGAAATTTTTAATTTATTCTGAGGCGTACAGTTGTCAAAACTGCCATGGTCAAAATCTTTTGCCCAGATGGTAATTAATCCAGAAGAAGGCATTACCACTGTTGTAATACTTGACAAACAATAAGGGGTAGGTTTTTTACCATCTCTCACAGTAAGCAAATAGTTACAAAGTGTTCTATTGCTACACTGATCTTCAACTGTCCAGTATACTCTGTGCTTGCCTACTGGCAAGGTATGAGTAAACTGTCTGTTGGTACCGCTTAAATTGGCATCAGCTATACCATCGTCATTAAGATCAATTCTATATGTATATTTCAAAGATTCAACAGGTGTACAATCATCTGTTGCACCAGCAGCCAGGGTTACTGGGCCTTTGCAATCATCAAATATATTGACAAGGGTGTCTCTGCAGTTAGCAAATACGGGGTCAATGGTATTGGCCAATTTGATGATTTGTAAATCGGTATAGATTCCTATGTTGGTATTTTCCACATAAGTACACCAATCAATTACGGTCCATGTTCTCAATATTTTTTCGCATGCTCCATCCACAAAAGTAAAGTGCTGATCTTTGTAAGTGATGGAGGTAAGACTACAATCGTCATCCGTTACCCTTGGATAGGCATATTGCAAAGGAAGATTTTCAGGATTCAGGTTGGCATGGCAAGTTGTTGCATCATAATCCAATGGCCAAATGATATCATTTTTGTCAAAAGGGTCCTTATCCTCCAGTACGATGGTTTGAGTACATGAAGCTGTAAGTCCCTGAAGGTCTCTTACAGTCCAAGTCCTTCGAATAGTGCCCTCGCCGCATTGATCGGGTGCACCTGAGTCTGCAAATGAAACGCTGTTTACTTTACAGTTATCGATTGCAACTGGTTCTCCTGTAATGCTTGTATTTTTATAGTCTGCCTGACAGTCAATGGTAATATTAGCCGGACACTTGGTAATATAAGGTGGTAATTTATCTTCAACCTTAATTTCAACCATACAAGTATTGCTGTTACCTGATCTGTCGGTTACTCTGAACTCAACCATGATAGTAGTGCCTACCTCTTCACAACAGAATAGGATGGTATCTCTGAATACAGTTGTTGTACCGCCGACACACTTATTGGTCATTTTTCTGGCCTGATACCTAACGATTTCACAATTGTCATTGCTCAAATCATCAAAAGTAAAGGCGGCTACTTCTCCAAATCCGTTTGAACCAATAGATACTTTGGTGAATTGATCACAAACAGCAACAGGAGGCACCTCATCTCTGATTACCACTACATGGATACATTCTGAATAGTTACCGCATTCGTCCCAAACCCTCCATAGTATGTAGTTGGTACCCACAGGTAAGTCCTGAATGGTAGTGCCATTGACAACATTGTCTTTGACAAAAACTGCATCTATAGGAAGACTGTTGGTAGCGTCTGGCACATAATAGTATAGATCATATGTCAAATTATTAGAACACTCAGAAGTTACCTGTGGTTTCACCGGGGTGTAGTCTTTCGTGCAATCTAAAGGATCAGTTGATATAGTAATATTAGGTGGGCATGTCATAACAGGGCCTCTGTCATCTATCACTTTGATTACTTGTGTATGTTCGTACACCTGGCTGCTACACCACTCTAAAATCTTCCATTTTCTTAAAATTTTATAAGATTTTGGACATACATCTAGTCTCAGATCTTCATAAGGGAAGATTTGAATATTGTCACAAAAATCTCCATAAGGTTCTCCTGTATATTCAGGAGTTGGCACTACATCTCCAAACTGTGTGCAGGAAAGAGCCGGAAGGTCATGACCATCATAGTTGGGAGGGAAATGCAATGAAGCCAATCCGTTTCTATATACATATATGAATTGGGTACAAACAGGTGAATTGTTGCCCGATGCATCAGTGGCTGACCAAGTGCGGGCTATTACCTTGCTATAAATGCTGGAACAGTCTGATTCTCTGATATCATCTACATAACCCAAAGTGGCAGGACCACATGGATCAATTCCCCATACTGTGTAATAACCCTGACCCTGCTCAACAAAAGTGACCGGATTGCTGGTTGGGAAGCTGATAAAACCGCCTGTCTGCTCAAATACGAGTGACAATTCATTGATTTCGCCACCATCTGCAGCTGTAGAGTCAATTACAGTAAATTTCCATTGACCCAAAGGGCTGTGGTTATTGAATGCACTTAGGGCTTGCAGTGATTGGAAGAAACCACTAACAGCCGGGGCAGTAGGGTTACATGCTTCTTCAAGATCATTATAGTCATTGGGTGCATCGTCATCAAAAGTAACTCTTATATTGTCAGCAATACAGTTTTCAGCAATACCACCAAATAATTTCACGCTTTCACCCCAAGGAGATGTTACCAATACTTGAAGGTTATTGACATTTTGGTGATCAATATCGATCATCACATTGACGTCTGTAATACTGGCTGCACCCAAACCATATACATTGACAAAATAGTCTCTTGCATATTTGGTATTAGAAGGAATCACTGCTCCAACTAAATCGGCTTGTACAGTGATTAAATCGGGAAGTTGGCTACCAGGGGCCAGGTCACCAACACAAGTGGTATAAATAGGGCTACAATCCAAAGGTGTTGGACTTTTATCCTCTACTTTTATGAGTCCCCAACATGAATTACCCGCAGCGTTAAAAACACTTACTTTGAGGGTTTGTCCAATGTATGTTTTGGTAAGGACATTACCAATGGGTTGATTTTGTTTATTGTAAATCACTACTTCATAATCGCTGTAGCAACCATATGGACCTCCTTCCAGGATTTCATCAGCGCCTACTTCAGCTTCGCAAATGGAATCAAGTGAAATCTGCACCAGATCATTACATGCAATACTACTAACTATAGTAGGATCTTCTAAAACAGAGAAAATGAAAGAACATGAAGAAGAATTGCCAGAATTGTCAGTGGCAATATAAGAAAGGTTGTATTCACCTGCCTCAAATTCATGGTTTACCGGATAAGGATTTCCAGGAGCAGGAGTGATGTAAACACCTGACGAAAGGCCTACAACTGACATCACCATTCCACTTCCAGCTCCTAATTCAGTTGCTACATCTGTAAGATTGTAGACCCCACAAGCGGGCGACGAATACAAGGTAGGTGAGGTGTGACCATCCGCATTAAAACCAATCACATTGCCATAAACCGCCGATGTTGGGGCTGTAACTCTTACTGCAAACTCTTCTGTTGGAAGAATAGCAGGCACGGTTACGGGAATAGTGACAAAGGTATTGGAGGCGGTTCCCACAAAAGCACTACCCTGACCGATGAGGGTCCAGGTAGCCGGAGCGGGGCTGCCATGTGTTAGGTAAAACTCAACGGTAACCAATGGATTGTTTTCCGCATTGTAGATACCCAGAAAAATGGATTGGGGTGTGAATGGGGTATTCCAACCTGAACCCGGTGAGAATATCTGATAAAACGAGATGTCTCCCATAAGACAACCTAAACCGTCGTTTACCCCATCATTGTTGAGATTGGTGGTAAACTGGTCTTCACTGTTGGTACAGTTGTCTGTTGCCGTCAACGCTGGAACCAATGGCGTGGTACAAACACCGGAAAGGAGAATTACTTCTCTATCTTCACAGTTATCAAATACCGGGTCATTGATGTCGTTGAAACACGGGTCTTGTCCATACAGGTTCATACCGGAAATCAAAAGCATCGCAAACACTAATAAAGTGCTTCCGCCCCACTTTCCTAAACTTGTAAAAAAACTGTTCTTCATGTCAATGTATTTATTCAATTTTTGGATTCGTACCTGTCCATGTTTTCTTTCATTTTTTTTTGATTTTTTTTACCAAATGTTGGGTTTAAGATCCCTTCACTCATCAAAAAAACAGAACTAAACATGTTTTATTATTCTTTTTTATTTATTTTAATGTTTGATATTCAATGATTTACAAACTGTATATTCATTTTATACCAAACACATCTTTATATTGGCAAACATTATACCAAACTTCTATATGTAGAAATGGAAGAGGATGTCTTGGAAACAGAATTGCGGAGTATCTTTGTGGAGTTACATGATTATAAAGGATTCAAACATAAAACCGTGTCTCAACTGTGGGAACCCCTTGCAAGAGGGTAAAGATTTTTGTCCTGGATGTGGTCAAAAATCTAAAGATGCTGTGCTCACACTCAACCAGCTTTTTAAAGATTTTACCCATGACATCTTCAATCTGGATACCAACCTTATTAGGACTTTAAAAGCGCTCCCCATACCAGCACGTCTGACCAAGATGTATGTAGCTGGACACAGAAAAGCCTATTTTACGCCCATTCGAATGTTTTTAGTCAGTCTGTTCTTACATTTCACTTTATTGCTGTTGATCATTAATCTAGGCAATGAGATCAACAACTCATCTATTCTTACCTATCTTGAGAAGGGAAGATTGCTTGAGCTGTACGATCAAAACACAGAAAAATACCTTGGTGAGGCATATTGTGATGAGATTGATAGCATGCGGCTAGGCATCTTTGAAGACATTGTTTATGCAGATCAGGACACATTCCCAAATAAACAAGGTTGGGGCATCAACAGCATATTCACTGATGATGATATAAGAAATTATGGGATAACCATGAAAGATGCCTATGAAATGGATTCTGACACCCTGTTTAGAAAATATAAGGTTGATAAAAAAATAGATCAACTTAAAATTGGGCAATACCTCAAGTACGATACCAACCGATTGGCAGGCATCAAATTTGTGGTGGGAAATCTGGCATGGAGTATTATACTCAGTGTCTTTTTTGTAGCTTTCGTACTCAAATTGTTATACTTTAGACACCACATCTATTATGTTGAGCACGCATGTCTCATTATGAATATCCATTCGTTTGCATTTATTTTACTCATTCCGATTTTTTTGGCTGAGCTTTTTGCTTCTGTTTTACAAACATATGACTGGATACTTGCGGTGGTTGTGGGATTGATAACTTTGTATGGCTTTCTTTCATTTCAGTTTTATTACAGGCAAGGTTGGATTAAAACTTTGTTGAAGTATACGGTTTTTGCTCTTTGTTATATTTTGTTTATGTCTTTTTTTAGCGTTATGATTCTTTTCATCAGTGTATTTTTATTTTAATGACAGCTACGCCCATCCTATATGAGTCGGTAATCGGATTGGAAGTGCACATCCAATTGAATACCCGTTCAAAAGCATTTTCTTCAGAAGCCAATGTATTTGAACTCAGTCCAAACCAAAACATAAGTGCAATTACGCTCGGCTTACCCGGTACGCTACCAAAAGCCAATAAAGAGCATGTAGAAAAATCATTACACCTGGCCCTTGCGATGGGGTGTAGCATACCCCAACAAACTCAATTTGACAGAAAAAACTATTTTTATCCAGACCTGCCCAAAGGGTATCAGATTACGCAGGATAAAAACCCAATTGGAAGAGGAGGTAGTTGGACCTTTACAACAGGGGGTGCTGAAAGAACCATCCGCATCCATCACATCCATATGGAAGAAGATGCAGGAAAATCCAATCATGAATTGAGCTTGACGAAATCGTTAATAGAATACAACAGGGCCGGTACTCCCTTGGTCGAGTTGGTAACCGAGCCTGATTTCAAATCCGGTCAGGAGGTTTATGATTTCCTTACCAGTCTGCAACAATTGGTACAATACCTTGGCATTTCAGATGGCAACATGGAAGAAGGTTCCATCCGCTGTGATTGCAACGTATCTATCAGACCCGTTGGCAGTTTGGTTTTGGGCGAAAGATGTGAAATAAAAAATGTTAACAGTCGCAGGTTCGCCAGAGAGGCCATAATTTACGAGGCCAAACGACAGGAAGGAGTGATATCAGCCGGTAGCAGCATAGAAAGGACGACACTGCTATTTGATGCAGAAAAGGGGACCACACACCCTATGCGCAAAAAAGAAGGTGAAAACGATTATCGCTATTTTCCTGAACCAGATTTGAGCCCCATATACATTGATGAAAATTGGGTAAACCAGATAAAAAAAGGAATGAGCATCCTGCCCTCAGAGGCTATGGCTGTTTTGATTGAATGGGGTGTGCAAAAAGAAGAAGCTGATAAAATTTGTAGCAAAAAAAAGTGGTACGAATATTTCGTCCAAATGGTAAGTGATCATGCACTTCCTGCAATCATGTTATCAAGCATGATAGTCAATAAAATTCTGCCTTTTGCCGAAAATCAGGACATGGAACTCTCTGAAGTGCTTTCACCTTCACAAATAGCAGAAGTGATCACCCTATTTAATAGTGGAAAGGTAGGGAAATCAGATGTTTTATCGGTACTTCTTCCTGCATTAATGAAGTCCCCTCAAACCAATGTGAGTGAATTGGCACTGTCACTTAACCTGGTTATAAGTGTAGAAACAAGCGACCTTATGCCTTTGATTGAACAAGTTTTAACCCTTAATCCAGACAAAGTGAAAGAATATCAAAATGGGAAAAAGGGTTTGCTTGGATTTTTTATGGGTCATGTAAAACAGACTGCAGGGGTAGCAATAGATGTTGGCACTTTAAAACCCTTATTGGAAGAGGCCCTGAATAAGTAGCTGTCTAAAAACTAATGCCCCTTCGGCGATATACCACATCGTCCTGCTCGTTGCCGGCTATCCTGATATCATCAGCAGTAATTGTATTCAATGCCCTGTTATTGGTTACATCTGTTTCTTTTGCGGACACCCTCAAATTTTGTTTGCGAATAACATCGCCTGTAAACTTACGGATGGTACGTGCATTTCCAAAATACTTGTCTCTCTTGCTATAAATATCGTGGCTGTAGTTATTGATTAACTCCTTAGCTCCAGCGGTGACAATGTAACCTTCATCTTTAAACATTTTCATAGCAATGTCAAACAATTCTTCTTCATTGTAATCCTCAAATCTGAGCATTTTATCAAAACGAGAGGCAAGCCCCGGGTTAGCTTTCAGAAAGTGATCCATATTTTCAGGATAACCGGCTGCAAATACATAAAACTTTCCCCGGTCATCTTCCATTTTTTTCAATAGCGTCTGAATGGCTTCATTGCCATAATCACCCTGAAGCCCATTAAAATTGCTAAGCGCATAAGCTTCATCAATAAATAAAACTCCACCCAGTGACTCTGCAATTCGTTCTGCCGTTTTTATGGCTGTCTGTCCTACAAAACCTGCTACCAAACCCTGGCGGTCCGTTTCTACAATGTGGCCTCTTTCCAAAATGCCGAGGGCTTTGTAAATTTTAGTCAGAATCCTTGCCACAGTGGTTTTACCGGTTCCCGGATTACCAACAAAAATGGTATGCAGGTAAAAAGAAGACAAGACATTTCTACCCGTCTGTTTGTAATATTTCACAACCTCCACTGTCTCTTTGATCTGCTGCTTTACCACTGCCATACCCAGAAGGCTATTCAATTCTTCCATTGCCCTGGCTAGCAATTCATGGTCGATCGGAATATCAGGTAAAACAGTAGGATTTATTGAATTCAGGTTATGTACATCTCTTTCTGTAATTGTCATCAATTCAGACCTGCCTGGCTTGCGTTGCGAAGTCCTTCTCATAATGCGAAGGCCCATATTTATTTTAGCTTTCTCCACAAGGTCATTGACAAATCTGGCATTTCCAAAACTGAGATTTCTATTCCTGTAAGCTTCTGTGATGATTTCTTCCAGCTTCTTCTGTGCACCGTCGGTCAGCAAAAGCTCCTTGTCTCTGCATGTATACCGTACAATACGAATCAATTCCTGGGGTAAGTAATCAGGGAAGTCAAAATAATGCTTAAATCGAGATTTCAAACCCGGATTAGAATCAATAAAAACTTTCATCTCCTTTGGGTAGCCTGCCACAATTACAGCCATATTTCCCTGGCCATTTGACATTTCTTTCACCAACAATTCAATAACTTCTCTGCCAAAATCTTTGTTATCATCAGCAGAACGGACCAGGGCATACGCTTCGTCAATGAAGAGAATTCCTCCTCTTGCCTTTTCAAAAACTTCCTTTACTTTCGGGGCGGTCTGGCCGATGTATTCGCCTACCAGATCAGCTCTGTCAACGGATAAAACGTGGCCTTTTGAAAGTAGCCCCATCTTTTTATAAAGAGCACCCATCATTTTTGCAACTGTTGTTTTACCTGTCCCCGGATTGCCTGTAAAAACCAAAAACAAGTTGGCAGGCTCTTCTTCGCGAAATCCGCTACTTTGTCTCATTTTTAAAAACTTGAGATAAAGTGCGTGTTCTTTCACTTTTTGTTTGATCTCTGTTAAACCAATCATGGCGTCCAACGTAGCCATGTGATCCTCAAAGGTGAGGGCATCATCCTCTTCTTTACTCACAGGTGCTATCACATCCCCTTGAGGAATCATCAAAACCGGAACACCTTCTGAAAAATCATTGCCTACCGTAAAAGCTACGACGCCAATTATTTGGTTCATAAAGACCATTTCTACCCTGTATTTTCCGGGTAGCCAGGTTCCTTTTGAATTGGATCCAAAACCAAAAACCATTGAAAAAGTGCCTTCCGTTTTTTTGACCGGTCTTAATTTGGCTACAGTTGATTTTAAATCACCTGCTTCGTTGAAATAACGGACAAATATTTCACAATTCCACACATGGGTTCTAAGGTTGTTGGCAAAAACCAATTCTGTAAACACATATCTGGTTTGTTCTGCAGCAAAAGTCAACATAGAAGTTACCTGGTCTTGCTCCATATCATCGTACTGCCCCTCAAACAACCGGATGGACTTAAAAGAAAGATAATTAGTTGACTCTAACTTTTTTTGACCACTGTCTTCAATGTAAAAAAATTTATTTCCTACATATTCTCCGTCAAGGTATGCTTCCCAATAATAGGTCCCTCCTTTCCAGAAACTGCCTTCCTTTTTGCTTCCCCACCCTTCTCTTATATAGACCAGAGAATCATATTTGCTGATTTTTTTAGCAAAAACAAGATGGCATATTTGTTTATTATCGCTACCTGTTTTTTCGAAGCACCGCAATTCAATCTCGGCATCCCAGTTTTCTACATCAAAAGCTTTGTTATAAAAGGAAAGTTCGGCATAGACATACGACAGCTCTAATTTGTCGTACACCATTCTATAGCGTTTTTTATTTTCTGAAATGTATTCAGTTGAACTATAAACTTTCAGATCCTTGATCTTGTACTTCTTTTTTTCAGTGGTGTTTTCAGCTTGTTCCATATCACTAAATAAAGTACAAAATAATAATAAAATCAATACAAATCAAGGCACGACAAATTTATCTTACCTCAGTTCATTAATAAGTTGGGTGAATTCTCTATCCTGAGGGCGTGTTTTGGAAGGAAAATAAGCCCTTAATTGTCCATTTGAATCAACCACATATTTATTAAAATTCCATGCCGGTGAACGATGGTTCCATCCATTTAATGATTTAGATGACAACCATCTGTAAACTTCATTTTTTGATTTGCCGCGGACCTCACTTTTTTTAAACAGGGGGAAATGAAGTTTGAAATGAAGGCTGCAAAAATCGGCTATTTCCTGATCTGTGCCTTTTTCCTGTTGCAAAAACTGGTTGGATGGAAAGGCAAGGATCTCAAAATCAATGTTATTTTCGCTATAAAATTGCTCCCAGTCGGCATATTGGGAGGTGTATCCACACGCAGAAGCCGTATTGATAATGATTACTTTTTTGCCTCTAAGTTGCTCAAAAGAAAACCTGTTTCCATCATTTTTATAAAATCCAAGGCTGTAAAATCCATCACCAGATCTTGCCTCACTTGGCCTGTATTGGGGTGTAGGATGAAAAAATGAGGGAAAAACCAGTCTATCCCAAATCCATTTTTTAAACAGGCTTTTGACTTTCATGTGGGGTAAACAGCAGCTCTTGCTTTTGGTTCAAGCTGCCAACTATCAAAAATATTAATTAATACCTTTAGTTGAGCTAATAAAGATTTTGTTTACTGTTTGCTTTTTAGCTCATTACGCTAAATGAGCAATCTTCCCGCAAGGCGACTTTATTTTGCGCTCAGATTTATACCCACTACTTATTTTAATTCAATTATTGTGGGGATTAAAATGGAGTAAAAACACATATATAAATCATTTTCTTCAATTTATGAATTACATAAATAAATATCTATTAAACACTATTGATATAACTAACACTGTTCATTATATTTGCATTGTTAATTATATCGCATGGGTTTAGCAGAAAGAAAGGAAAGAGAAAAAAATGAGTTAAGAGAACTCATCCTTATAAAAGCCAAAGAGATCATCAGTAAAGAAGGACAGGATAAGCTTTCTATCAGAAGGATAGCCACAGAAATAGAATACAGTCCCGCTACCATCTATTTGTATTTTCAGGACAAGGATGAAATCTTATATCAAATGATGAATAAAGGATTTGAGATCCTGGCCCATCAGATGCAGGATGTTTACCTGGAAAAATCAGCCCTTCGCAGACTGTTATTAATTGGTCAGTCTTATATCCGTTTTGGAATTGAAAACCAGGACTGGTACACCCTTATGTTTAATTCCGTAAGTCCGATGAACCACATAGAGCGGTGCAAATCAGAGTGGGGGCACGGCATTGCCATTTTTGAATATTTGGTGTCCACTTGCAGAGAGGCCCTTGTAGAGTCAAAAAGAACAGGTATTGATGAGAGGATTTTGGCACTTCAAATGTGGAGTACCGTACATGGTTTGGTTTCATTGTCCAATACCCAAAGACTTACCATTGTGGACGGCAACTGCACGATGGGCATGGATTGCCCACTCATTGATCTGACTTTGGAAAATATGATGTTTACCCTGTTTAACTATAAAATCTGAAAGCATGAAATCATATAAACAATTACAATATTTGAGCTTTTTCCTTTCTTTTTTGATCCCTGTCATGATTAGAGCTCAGGTTTTTCAAAATTATATTGAAAAAGCATGGCAAAAAAATGAAGCCTTGCAAGCGAAGACTTTTGATTTGAAAGCTGCGGAATCGTTATATTTAGAATCCAAAGCCATGTATGGCCCCAACGTTTCTTTTACCACCAATTATACCCTTGCAGCAGGCGGTAGAAACATTGCTTTTCCTGTCGGCGATTTACTTAATCCTGTTTACAACACCCTTAATAACTTAACTAATAGCCAACAATTTGGGTTATTGGAAAACCAGGAAATTAATTTTTTCCCCAACAACTTTTACGATGCCAAAATCAATGTAACTCAACCCATCTATTACCCTGACCTGGCATTGAACAAAAAATTGAAAAGGCATGAAGCCGACCTAAAGATGCTTGAAATTAAGGCATTCAAACGTCAACTATCCAAAGAGGTAATGGTCACCGGTTTTCAACTGGCTAGTGCTCAAGCTGTGGAGACAATTTATATAGAAGCTGAAAAATTATTGTCTGAAGCAAAGAGAGCAACTCAAAGCATGGTGAACAATGACATAGCACCAATATCCTCCCTGCGCAGGATAGAAGCGCAGATAGCAGAAATTCAGGCGCAGCAAATTCAGGCCAACACCATGGTAAAAAATGCCTCAGCTTATTTTGTATTCCTCACGGGAGATCTATTGGATAGCAATGAAATGGCTATTATTCCTCAGCTGCCGAGTCAGGATATGAATGGTCAGGGTAAACGGGAAGAACTCATGCAGATGGAAAAAGGCAATGAGATGACCCAACTGGCAGCAGATAAGGAAAATAACTATTATATGCCAAAAATTGGTGCTCAATTAAGTCTGGGTTCCCAGGACTTTAATTTTGGTTGGCAACCCTATGCCTTGTTTGCCTTAAATTTGGATATCAATCTTTTTGACAATAAAAGGCACAAACACAGAACTGATGCTACCAAAGCAAAAATGCAGGAGCAACAATTGAAATATAACCATGCTCAATCTTTGCTGGATTTAGAAATAACAACTTCAAAAAACAAACTTAATGCTGCACTCAATCAGGTCAACACCTTTGCCCCCAGGGTTAGATTTGCTGAACAGTTTTACAAAGACGTTTTTGTAAAATACAAAGAGGGCGTTGCCGGTTATCTTGAACTGGTAGATGCCCAGGTACAACTTACCCAAAGTAAACTTCAATTTGAGTTGTCAAAATACAATAGTTGGATTCAATGGAGTGAGTGGGTTTATGCCGGTGCCTTGATCAACATTCCACAATAATATTGAAATTAACGAAGATGAATAAATATACGATTATAATCCTATCTGCCCTTATTTTTTGGCAATGCCAGTCAAAAGAAGGCACTACAAAAACAAGACCTGCCATTTCAGACACAACCGTTGTTGAAGTAACACGACCGTTTGTTGGTGAGAATAGCGGTAGTATTAGTGCGATTGCTGCAGTTATAAATGGTGCAGAGGCCAAGCCTTCATTTAAAACAGGAGGTGTTATTAGCAATACCCTGGTATCTGAAGGACAAAATGTAAAAAAAGGACAGCTGCTGGCACGCCTTAACTTATCAGAGATTGATGCCCAGTTGGCGCAAGCTACCGAAGCTGCGAATAAAGCAGAAAGGGATCTGTTACGAGCCAAAAGGTTGTTGGCAGACAGTGTAGCTACTCTTGAGCAAGTTCAAAATGCTACAACAGCATTAGAAGTGGCAAAAAAAACCGTAGACATCCTCCATTTTAATAAACAATATAGTGAGGTAAGGTCACCAATAAATGGAAGAGTGGTGAAACAAATTTTGCATGAAGGAGAGATGGCAGGTCCTGGCATGCCCGTTTATGTCATCATTGGCACCAATAGCAACGATTGGAAAGTGAAAGCTGGCTTTATTGACAAAGATTGGATACAGATTAAAAACGGTCAGAGTGCCCTTCTTGTCCTGGATGCACAACAAGACAAATCCTATGAAATGTTTGTCTATGAAAAATCGATCATTGCCGGCAATGCCAATGGACTGGTTGATATTGAATTTAAATTTAAAAAACAACCTAATGATTTGGCTGCAGGCTTGCTGGGTAAAATCCGCCTACAATTAACAGCTGCTGCCAAAGAGCTTAGTCTACCCATTGAAAGTCTGACCAGATCAAGTGGCAATACAGCCATTGTTTTCATCCACCAAAATGGAAAGGTACAAGAACGATCTATCACAACAGGTCAATTACTTGGCAACCGTGTCCAAATAATTGCCGGACTGAAAGCTGATGAGGAGGTAGTGACCACGGGTGCCATGTATCTTGAAGATGGAGACGCAATAAAAATTAACCGTTAATTCAAGGGAAATGAAATTTATACAGTTTTTTGTTAAAAATTACCAGTTTACCCTTGTAATCTTTGTAGCCCTATTGCTTTTGGGTTACAACTCTCTACGCAATATGCCCCGAGCGGAAGACCCCCCTTTTGGGGCGCCAATATTCTCGATAGTAGCAGTATATCCAGGTACGACGCCCTCCGACATGGAACAATTGGTTGCAGAGCCCATCGAAGAAGAATTGTACCAGCTGGGTGATATCAAAAAAATTACCAGCACCATTAACGACGGTTTGTTGGTAATGTTGGTAGAGTTTACTTACGATGTTGATGTTGAAACCAAAAACAATGATGTCATAAGAGAAATCAATAAAATCAGGCCTGAATTACCTGACGGCATCATTACCCTGGATGTCAATCGGGCTTCTAGTAGTGATGTTGCTATCTTACAAACAGCATTGGTTTCTCCTACTGCTGACTTTAGTGTTCTTGAAAATGAGGCAGAGCGACTAGAAAAAGAGATAGAACGACTAAAGGATGTAAAATGGGTAGAAATTCAGGGTATTCCTGAAAAGAGTATACGCGTGGATCTGGATTTACAAAAACTGGGAAAACTCAATATAGCCCTCAATCAGGTCATAGGTCTATTGCAAGCTAATAATGTCAATATTCCTGGAGGTGATGTTGATCTTGGAAAAAGAAAATTCAATATTAAAACCAATTCAGAGTTTAATCAACTCGAGGATGTAGCCAATATGGTGGTAAAAACGAGTCCTGAGGGTGCCATCACCAAAATAAAAGATGTAGCCGATATTTACTGGGATTATGCAAGTGCCGACCACATTGTGAGACAAAATGGTCAAAGAGCAATTTGGGTGATTACCGCCATGAAAGACAGGAGGAATATAATTGACTTGCGGGCATCATTGTCAGAAGTACTTACCAGTTTTGAAAAAAGTGTACCTGCAAACATCAAGATTGAACAAGCTTTTGATCAGGAAGTAGGAGTTAAAAATCGTTTATCAGGACTGGGCAAAGACTTTGCCATTGCCATCTTCCTTGTGTTACTTACCTTGCTGCCATTGGGTACCAGGGCTTCACTGATCGTTATGATCTCCATCCCATTATCGCTAAGTATCGGTCTTTTTATGCTGGATCTTATGGGCTATACCCTTAATCAGTTGAGCATTGTTGGAATGGTAATCGCATTGGGCTTATTGGTTGATGATTCCATTGTAGTGGTAGAAAACATAGAAAGATATATGAGAGGTGGTATCAGTGCCAAAGCTGCCGCAATTTCAGCAACATCTCACATTGTAGTGGCCATATTGGGTTGTACAGCTACCCTATTATTGTCTTTCCTGCCATTGGCCAACTTACCTGAAGGTTCAGGTGATTTTATCCGCTCCCTTCCTATGGCCGTCATGCTAACAGTGCTTGCATCTCTATTTGTATCCCTTACCATTATACCTTTTCTTTGTAGCATTTTATTAAAGGGACATGAAAAAGATTCGCATGCTGAGGGCAACTTTTTTTTCAGGGCTTTTCGAAAATACATTAATACGCCGTACCAAAAGCTACTGATTTGGTGTATAGCCCACCCTGTAAAAACATTGATCGGTGCTGCGCTTGTTTTTGCTTTATCATTAATGGTTGTTCCTATTATTGGTTTTAGTTTATTCCCTACATCCGAAAAACCAATTTTATTGGTAGAAGTGACCACTGAGCCAGGGTCTGCTCTTTCCCACACTGATAAGATCACCAGGGAACTGGAAAAACAAATCCTAAAAAAAGATGATGTTGCACGGGTAAGCAGCAATATAGGCAAAGGCAACCCAAGAATTTATTACAATGAATTTCAAAAACAAAATGCCGACAATATTTCACAACTTGTAGTGTACCTTGATGACCTTGCTTCCGTTCCACAGATAGAAAAGTTGGAGTCTGAAATGCGAAATGAATTTTCTTCTATTGCCGGTGCAACAGTTCAGGTGCGTCGTTTCCAACAGGGTACTCCAATCAGTGCTCCGATTGAAATCCGCATTGTAGGGCCCAATCTCGACACCCTGGAAAATTTGGCCAACAAAGTAGAAACCATTTTTAAGGAAACGGAGGGAACCCTGTATGTAAAAAATGATCTTCAGTACGAAAAGGCGGATATTGCCATTGATGTAGACAAGGACAAGGCCGGACTATATGGAATCAATGGTGCCGAACTGGCCCGTACTGTTAGAATGGCTATAGCTGGCCTTGAAATAGGTAAACTCAGATCAGGCGAGGGAGATGAAAATCCCATTGTTCTTTCCATAAAAGAGAATTCTCTTAATCCGATAGAAAGCTTTGATCGCATTCAGGTAAGTTCAATGGGAGGTGCCCTGGTTCCTTTAAAAAATATTGCACAAATAAGTTTACAGCCTTCAGCGCCCGTGATCAGACACTTCAACAAAGAAAGATACGCATTGGTAAGTAGCTTTGTTGGTGAGGGCTTTAACACCGATAAACTCACTACCACCCTACTCAATAAATTAGAGAAGGAACTGAAACTTCCCAAAACCTATCGGCTGATGGCTGCCGGAGAAGTAGAATCCAGGCAAGAGTCATTTGGGGGTATTGGTACCATTATCATCCTTACTGTATTTGGATTATTAGCAATTCTGATCCTGGAATTCAGAACATTTAAATCTACATTAATCGTACTTAGCGTAATACCAATGGGCATAATTGGTGCTTTGCTTGCATTATATCTCACTGGTGAAACCCTATCTTTTGTTGCTACCGTTGGTATCATAGCCCTTGCGGGGATTGAAATTAAAAACTCCATTTTAATGGTAGATTACACCAATGGACTGCGCGAAAATGGAAAAGGCTTGTATGAGGCGGTTTTAGATGGTGCAGAAACCCGATTCTTACCCATTCTTCTAACTTCTCTCACGGCAATAGGAGGGATGACACCCCTAGTTTTAGAGCATTCTCCGCTGATAAGTCCGTTGGCTATTGTACTCATTGGTGGCTTAATATCAAGTACTTTGTTGAGTAGATTGGTAACCCCTGTTCTTTATTATTTAATTCCGCCAAGTGTGAATGTAAAAATGAAAGAAGGTAGTGAAGAGGATAAAGAAAGTATTGCTTAACCAGCACAGGGACAAGTTGGGTAATTTGTAATAACTTTGTACAAAAAGCCTTCATGAAACTTTTACAACAATGGATTCTATTGTGTCTAGTTTTCACAATAGCCTGTACTTCTGCCAAAGAAGCATATCAAAAGGGAGATTATGCTGCTGCCGTCAAAAAAAGTATGAAGGAGTTGAAAGCTGAAAAAAATGTTTCCCAAAACACCCAGCTGCTAAACAATGCATTCCAACGCAGGTATCAGGAATTGCATTTTCGATTTACTGACCGAAAGTTAACCGATCTTACAAAGCTTAAAAAATTGTATTGGGAAATAGATGAATTCCTTGAATTGGCGACCGAAGCAAGACCCTATCTCAATGAAGAAGGAATAGAGCAAAAACAACAATTGACCCGGGATGAAGATCAATTGGAAACTGACATCTGTACTGAAATCTTTGAAAAGGCCATGGAACACTATGACACAGCAAGGTTGCGGAAAGACAAAAATGAGGCCAGAATGGCCCATGAAGGATTTATTGAACTTGCTTCCTTTGATACTCAAAAGAAATACAAAGAAAGCCAGGAATTAATTGAACGATCACTGGAAATGGCTATTTATAACTACCAATTTGAGATAGACCACGGTTTCAACATTGGTTATTCGTGGAAAATTAAAAACCAATTCAGCCGCATTGTAAATAAAGGCAGTACCTATAAACAATTTTTTGTCGATGCCGATTGTAAGCCTTGTGACTGCGTCATTGAGTTAAATTTCAGAGAATTACGAGAAAGTCAATTTTCATCAAGGGAATCTAAATCATTTGAGAAAAAGATTGAAGATGGCTTTACCACAACTAAAGATGACAAAGGCAATACCATCAAAGTGCCTATCTATAAAATCCTGCGCGGACAAGTCATAGCAGATAAAACAAGATATGACTTCAATTGGGAAATTAGAGCAGATGTTAATAAAGAGACTTCAGGATGTGATGCCACCTACAATACCTTTGATGCTTCGAGATCTCTTGAAATCTACGAATATTCGTTGAATGGTGATAGAGAAGCCATACCTGCCGAATACAAAAACTACTCGCGGCCCATTCTTGATAAAGATGACATCATTGATGACCTGTTGGAAGATCTTTTTAATAAGGTGGTCAACTATTATGACTGATATTTTGCGATGCTTTGAGAGTTAATTTTCTCAACAGCGTAACACAGACTAATAGCGCGGTCATAGGTATAAGTGTATAGTAAAATGCCTGGTCGGCTCCAGTATGTTTGAATAAATAACCTATCATTCTGCTGCCAAGCGTGCCGCCAATGGCTGAAAAAATCACAATAAGGCCTGTCATAGGACTGTGCAAATGTTGAGGCAAAGCACTCAATACGGCTGAATTGAGCAAAGGATAAATCGGAGCGATAAATAGACCGACCAAAGGAAAGGCAAAAGCCAAAAGTGGAAGATCACCAAAATTTTGAATTTCACTTCCGCCTGCACTGACTGTTTGAGGCAAGATAAAGACCACGATGGCCATGGCTCCTGTAAGGCAAATCAATAACACTTTGTGCCATCCCATCTTACTTGAAAAATAGCCAGCTGCCAACCTGCCGATGCCTAATGAAAAAGACAATATGCTGGCCATCATAATGCTGATGTTTTCCGGTAAGTGTAAAACCTCTTTATTAAAAGTGGGCAGCCAAGTCATAATACCCTGCTCAATCATTACAAACAAAAAGGCAGATATGACAAAAACCAACACCAGCTGTTTGATTAGCAACCTGGCCATTCTTTTTACATCCTGGATAAGATCAGAACCCGGATCTGTGACCTGTTCTTTTCCTGGAGTAAACCACAAAAAAATAAATGAAAGAATGGTCAAACCAGCCAATAACCAATAAACCCTTAACCATGCACTGCTATCTCCCTCTACATTAAAAGCCGGAAAAAGAAAAGAGGCAAGTGCAATACCAAACATGAAGACACCCTCAATACTACTCATCAGAGCGCTGTGTTCTTTTTCATTGGATGTAACCATGCCAATCATTGAATACACGCTTACCTTGATCAATGCAAAAGATACCCCAACCATTAAGAACAGAAGTCTTGCAGATGTAAATGAATTGCCCAGGGCCATGGCAATGCTGCCTAAGGTTACCAATGCGAGTCCGGCGAGCATCGCTCTTTTGTATCCTATTCTAGGCAAAAAGGATGCTATCCCTAATGAGACAATAGCTATGGACATATCTTTAAATAACTCAAGTGTGCTGGCCTGAACCTCATCCACTCCGTAAACCGAAATCGATTTCAATATCACGATGCCTACGCTGTTGAGCAGAATGGCAAACACAAAATAATTGAGGTACAGCGAAAGTTTTAGCCTAAAAGTTGCATCCATATGCTTTGATTTTAGGGCCAAGATAAGTCAAAACAAATATTTATTTATATTTGGTTCAAGTATCATTAAGCATGTCAGAAAAAAAACAAGTTTCCCTGCCCTTTTATGAAGCCATAGCTGATTTATTTCAAACCGCCCACGAATTGGATATTTTTCAAGATGGAAAGTCATGGGCCGATGCAATACCCCGACAAGCAATTGAAGAAATTCGGTCGGTTTGGAAGGAGACAAATAGAGACAAAAAAAGCGTTACAGAGTTCATTAATGCTCATTTTGACTTACCTGTTGTAGAAAACACTCCTATCCAATACAGTAAAAGTCCAGATGTTGAAAGTCACATTAAAAACTTGTGGCCCTCTTTATTCAGAAAAGGAGCACAAGCACATATCGAGGGAAGCTCGCTCATACCCATACCTTTTGATTATGTTGTACCCGGCGGTAGATTCAACGAAATGTATTATTGGGATAGTTATTTTACCATGCTGGGTCTTGCTATACACGGTCATAAACAAATGATCAGGGATATGACCAAAAATTTTGCCTATTTTATTGACACATTTGGATTTGCTCCCAACGGAAACAGAAGCTACTTTTTGAGTCGGTCTCAGCCCCCCTTTTTTGGTTTGATGGTAGAATTATTGGCCGATGTAGAAAATGAAGCTGTTTACACTGAATTTCTTCCTCAATTATTAAAAGAGCATACTTTCTGGATGACACCACCCAGAGTGATTACCTTTGAAAATGGACTTTCCCTCAACCGATACGCCGACAATAAATCTGAGCCTAGAGAAGAAATGTACAGAGATGATCAAAAAGAAGGGGCGCACCTGGCGGCCCCCTCCTCTTTTTACAATCACCTCAGAGCTGCGTGTGAGTCTGGTTGGGACTTTAGTTCCAGGTGGATGCGCGATAAAGATGATCTTACCAGTATCCATACACACGATATTGCACCAGTTGACCTAAATGCTTTGCTGTATGCACTTGAAATGATCATTGCTAAAAGCTACGAACTTGCAGGTGAGGCCATGCTTGCAGAAAAATTTATTTTATTGGCGGATTCAAGAAAAACTGCCATGTCACAATATTGCTGGCATGGATTCTGGACCGACTATCATTATGATGTCAAGCAGCCTTATCAATTAATAACAGCGGCTAGTATCACACCTTTGTTCGTTGGATTGAGTACAGCTGATCAGGCAGAAAAAACCCTTCTCCACGTGAAAGAGGAGTTATTGAAACCAGGCGGACTATGCACCACTACTGTAGAAAGCGGACAACAGTGGGATCAACCCAATGGATGGGCACCGCTTCAATGGATGGCCGTTGCGGGACTGAGTCGGTATGGATACACAGAGACAGCAACAACAATTGCTCAAAGGTGGTTAAAGCTCAACGAAAAGGTTTTTGCAGATACGGGGAAGATGCTGGAAAAATACAATGTGGAAAATCCGGACATCCCTGGTGGGGGTGGAGAGTATCCAGTGCAAGATGGTTTTGGATGGACCAATGGCGTCTATCTGGCAGTACAATCCTGGATCGAAGGAACCAACAAAACATAAAATCCTGATTAACAATGTTATACATATAGCAATACTACATATTGATTTTTTTATTACCTTTACCTCAAATCGCTAAAAATGCAAATAAAATTTTGTGGAGCGGCTCGCCACGTAACTGGTAGCAGTCATTTATTAATACTGGATGATGGAACCAAAATTTTATTGGATTGTGGACTATTTCAGGGAGAAGATGCTGAAGACTATGAACGCAACTTAAACTGGCATTTTGATCCAAGGGAAATTGATGTTTTGATACTTTCTCATGCCCACATAGATCATACCGGCAGGGTTCCGAAACTGGTAAAAGACGGCTTCAATGGCAAAATATATGCTACACACGCTACACGAAGTTTATGTGCCATTATGTTGCTTGACAGTGCCATGATCCAGGAAAAAGATGCTGAATATTACAATGCAAGACAGATCAAAAAGCACAAAAACAGCAAAACCAAAATTAAGCTGAGAACCCCAATGTACACACAACGGGATATAACTCCCGTTATGAATAAGTTTACTACCTTCAGTTATGATGCTTGGGG
>JAGNSQ010000154.1 GCA_017987975.1 Saprospiraceae bacterium | reverse complement strand
GTGCGCATTGTATTTCCCAATGGGATCAATGAAGGAACCATAGAGGTGTACAACCCAGCCGGCACCCTGGTTCAGGTCCATGATTTCGATAAACACCTTTCCAATTTTTTTGAATTTCAGGATTTGATTCCAGACCTTTATATGGTTAAAGCGGTTGATAAGAATGGAAAAGTGGCGGTGGGGAAATTGGTGGTGACGGAATAGGTCAATACGCGCTTTGCGCTTAGGTCAATGCGCTTCGCTTAGTTCAATACGGGCTATGAGCTTAATTTTATGCTCGTTCCGCTTTCTCAGACTTAACTTTCGATCGAAAAAATAATCTTGCAGCAGGATTATTCACTAAAAAGTGTCAACTTTTTTTAGGACGTGACAACGTGACAAAGTGCTCCGATCCCTACACCAGCTTCGCTGGCATAGGGACGAGTGCTCCGATCCCTACGCCGGCTTTGCCTGCATAGGGACAAGTGCCGGATCCCTACACTTGCTTCGCTGTCATAGGGACACGTGCTCCGTTGCTTGTCCCTACGCCTCGAAAGAGGTGTAGGGGCCGGATCCACACATATTTAAATTTTTTATATAGATAATTTTTTTATACATTTGCCAGCATTACCATTGAACAAAACCAAAACTAACTGTCATCGCAAAGTACTCAGGACATGGCAAATTGATGCTCACAGGGGAATATGCTGTCCTGGATGGGGCGCTGGCGCTGGCCCTGCCTACCAAAAAAGGGCAAAAAATGACGGTCAAGGCGCATCGGGGAACCGACCTGGTATGGCAGAGTTACGACCACGAGGGTAAGGTTTGGTTTGAATCAGAAATTTCCATCTACGATTTTTCGGCTGTTAAAACCACCGATCAGGAGGTAAGCGATAAGCTTAAAAAATACCTGAAAAATGCGGTGAGACTCAATTGTGAGTTTCTCGATAAGTGGAATGCCTACAAAATTGAGACTTTTTTGGAGTTTCCGCGCGACTGGGGGCTGGGTTCATCTTCTACCCTGATCCACCTCATTGCAGAGTGGGCGGAGATCATGCCTCTGGAGCTCTACCTCAAGTGTGAAAACGGATCTGGCTACGATGTAGCCTGTGCAGGAGCCAAAGGTCCCATAGAATTTATCAATAGCCCGGAAGAGGTATCTTACACACCGGTTGACTTCAAACCCTCTTTTGCTGACCAGTTGTTTTTTGTCCACCTGGGCCAGAAACAGAGCAGTGATGATGGCATCCAGGCCTACCTTAAAGCGGTGAAAGACAAAAAGAACCTGGTGAAAACGATTACCGATATCACCGAAAATGTGCAGGAGGTGAAAGACCTCAACAGCTTTAAAAAACTGATGGAAGAGCACGAATCGGTCATTGCCAAACACACCGGCTTTACGCCCGTTAAGGCAGAACGATTTTCGAATTATGATGGCACCATCAAATCTCTGGGAGCCTGGGGAGGCGACTTTGTACTGGCCACGGGTGATAAAGATTATGTGCAGCAATATTTTACCGGCAAGGGACTGACCACCATAATTCCCTACAAAGAGATGGTGCTGTAAGCACTGTCAATGCATACTTTCCACTATCTTTGATTTCAAACACCACTTTTTATGTTTCACAGAACTACGGAGCAGGAATCACTATACGATGGCCTTGAAAATAAGTCGACGCGAGAACTGCTGGCCGACATCAACAGAGAAGACCAAAAAGTAGCGCTGGCGGTACAAGACTGTATACCCCAGATTGAGAAGGTGGTAGATGCAGTTTATGACAAAATGAAGGAAGGCGGCAGGCTCTTTTACATAGGAGCCGGCACCAGTGGCAGATTGGGCATCCTGGACGCTTCGGAGTGTCCGCCTACCTATGGAGTGCCTTTTGACTGGGTGATAGGATTGATAGCCGGGGGAGATGCAGCCATCCGCAAAGCTGTAGAAAATGCAGAAGATAGTCGCGATGCTGCCTGGCACGACCTGTCAGCCTATGGCATCAATGAAGGAGATGTGGTCATTGGCATTGCAGCATCCGGCACTACTCCCTATGTCATCCATGGCTTAAAAGCGTGTAATGAAAGGGGCCTGATCACCGCCTGCCTCACTTGCAATCTGGGCTCACCGGTAGCCAATGAAGCCCGGCTGCCCATTGAATGTGTAGTGGGCCCTGAATACCTGACCGGCAGCACCCGTATGAAGGCAGGCACTGCCCAAAAACTAATCCTCAATATGATCTCCACGTCTGTGATGATCAAATTGGGTAGGGTCAAAGGAAATCGAATGGTCAACATGCAGCTCACCAACGAAAAACTGGTCAATCGGGGCATTGAAATGATCATGTTGATGGGCAAGGTAGACAGGGCAGAAGCAGCAGAACTGCTTTCTAAGTATGGCAGTGTAAAAGAAGCCCTGGCAAAGATTCAGCCATGATTTTTATTTTTTCAGTTCAGCCAAATGCCCTTTAATCGGGTAAATGGGTGACTTTTAGATTAGAAAAATGAGCCTCTGTGCCGGGTCCAATCCATAAACCTATGCTGCCCGAGGCATCTTTGCCATGTTTCAGATCATTTACAATAAGGGTAGGTTGTGATTGGCCATGCACATAGAGTCGGGCCTGATCATCTCTGACTGCAATTTTTACCTTGGTCCATTCTCCCGGCACCAGATCGACGTAAGTCTCATACATTTTAGGATATTCTTTGCGTAACCTGTGCCATGGATATTCGGGGTAAGAAATATACTGCACCGAATGGTTTCTCCGCACCTGGTCATCTGCCCTGCCATTGCTGGGTCGCAGGTAAATACACTCAAATTTTGAATGGTCGTCATTGATGCGGAAGGCAATGCCAACAAAGCCGCGTGCTTGTTCCGAAGCATTTTCTCCTGGTTTACCGGCCAACTCCAATTCGATTACCCCATCTTTAAAATCGGAAGCCTTCATTTTTATAAATTTCACTTCCGTATCTATACCTGCATCCCAAACTTTTAAAGCCTTTAGGTCCTTGTATTTTACAAAGTCCATTTCTGCATTGACAGCGTGCAGTCTTTTGTCTTTCTCCAGCGCTTGCAGATCCCATTCTTCCTGCGCATTTAAAATGGGCGACAAGATCAGAAAGAGCACATTGAACCGGAATGTATATTTCATCTTGAAATTAATATTGGCTTTGATTTAAAAGGCAATTATAATGAATCCTCGCGAAATTGGCCCGACTGACCATGTATCAAATGCAAGATTCAATACAAAGACGACTTTCGGCGTAAAGAGGTTGCGTCTGCGAGTGGGTATGGAAGGTCAGAGCTGATGCATTTTTGTTAAATTGCATTTGATCTGATTTCAACCATATCATGGTTATTTGCAGCTTGTATTCAAGGAATGCATACACACTTATTGCGCGTTAATAGCTAGGAATCCTCATTGGTCATATGAAGAGGAAGGCTCTTTCTGATAAAACTTTAATTTTTTATAATTTTTTCTGTTAAAAAGCCATTTGCATTACTCACGGTAATGGTGTAACTGCCATTGGTAAGGTGACATAGCTGAAGTTGCTCATGCAGTCCATTTGCTTGATTCACATTTTTTTTATCTACCAACCTGCCATTGACATCGTAAATCAGAATATAGTAATCGCATACATCATCCGAATCCAAGTGCAAATCCACATAATCGGAAGTCGGATTGGGAAAAAGAGTTAATCTGCCTGAAAGTGGTTTTTGATGGTAAAGGCCTGTAATGGGAGAACCATTGTACACAAAAACCTGATCGCTTGGGTTTTCGAATGCTGCGGGTATTTCACAGGCATAGCCAACCTCTGCATTGTAAAATTCCATAAATCCGGTTCTGTACCCCTGGTTGACAGAAACCTCCAGCCAACTGGTACCATCATTAAGACCGGCGAGAGTGATAAAGGACTGGTCATTGTTAAAATCCTCATGTTTGTTGATCAGTAGTGTGCCTGTGCCAGGAATGGAGGCCATGCCGGTAAGGTAACCACTGCTGTTGGCAGGTGTTACATCGATCCATTCGCCGGTGGTAACATCTCTTTTGAAAATAATAAATTCGTTGGAGGATTCGATGTTGTAGGCGGCAAAAAGGTCAGCCCGATCATTGCATGCCAAGCCCCACAGTCCACCTGCAGCTTCAGCAGGCGGCTCAACCACCTGCCAGGATTGACCTTTGTTGGAAGAATAAAAAATCCGGTCATAATCAGAGCGGGTATAAATATAATTGCCACTGGCGGCATAGTCGCCGGCAACACCGTATTCATCATTTTCACTTGCTTTTATGCTTCTGTCATTGTCCAGTTGAGTCCAGGAAACACCACCGTCCATGGTGAAAGCGATTTCGAAATACCCGTCCACATCGGGATCGCCAAAAGCAATGCCATTGTTGGCATCATAAAATTGAACCCAATTCAAAAAGTAATCCACCACCGCCTTGTTTTCGGTCCAGTTTTCACCCCCATCAATGGTTTTGTACAAGATGGGTCCATCATTAAAATTAAAATAAGTAAGGTAAGCCACCTGACCGTTGATGGCTTCAATATCGCAGATGTACCCCTCGTCTTCTTCTGATAATTTGAAAGGCTTTTCTTCCCAGGTATTGCCTCCATTCAGTGTTTTCTGGCAGGTGTACTCGCTATCAGTATAGATCCAGCCCTCTATGGGATCATCTTCAATGGTAAACCCAAAAGTCCACG
The DNA here is from genome assembly GCA_017987975.1 of Saprospiraceae bacterium. Classification (GTDB taxonomy): domain Bacteria; phylum Bacteroidota; class Bacteroidia; order Chitinophagales; family Saprospiraceae; genus JADKBO01. Next base: position 2,113 of record JAGNSQ010000154.1, on the reverse strand, counting down.
CTGTATTTTCGCTTACGGCACGGATTCTCCAACCTTGAGAAGGCATGGCAAAATCAATATTTTTGCTGTTCCAGATTTGAGAATGCAATAGCTGCAGATGAGTGAGCACAAAAGCAAACAAATATATCTTCTTCATACAATTGCCATTTTTATGTTTTTAAGATGATTCTCCTTAAATCAAACAAATCATTGCTCGCAGGTAGGACCGATTGCCCTACATTTAAAAATTAGAACCATAGTAGATTGATCTGATCGCTCAACTATGGTTCTATTTATTTAATTCATTCTGTTTTTTGAAGTCTGGTCACAATTTTAATGAGCCTGCCCTCCGGCTTTGCCATGAGAAAGTAAGCTGGAATTGTGTTTTGTTCAATGGTGCAGTGTCAAACGAGGTCTACTTCTTTTGGATTGGGGCCATAGGCATTGTCTCCCGGCTCACTATCGGTAAAGTAAAGAACAAGCAGGTAAATAGCCCCTAATATTGGTACGATGGCCACCAAGAGCATCCATCCACTTTTGCCAACATCGTGCATCCTTCTCACAGAAACGGCTAGATTGGGAAGAAAAACAGCGAGCGAATAAATAACGATAAGAGCCATTGGCAAGATAGCTTTTTCACCACCCATCAAAAACATTAGGAGATATAAGACTACATAAATGCCAAGATTGATGACAGTAAACATCCAATACTCCATCCTCCTGGCTCTGCCTTCAAAATCTGCGTATTGTTTCAATACTTTCAAATACCAATTCATAATGATAAAATTTAAATAGTTAGTTAAAGGTTTTGTTTTTCGTAGTAGGCAATCCAAATTCTGGGTATTCGTAACCAAGGAAGTGAATCATTCTTCATCTTTCGTCCTAAAGCATTTGTTTTGATTCCAAAGTTAACTTTAACAAAATAAATTTCCAAGAGGCATTATAAAACGGTAATAAATTACGTGAATAACAATAAAATTAAAATATAATATTAATTAATTGAGTATTTTTAATTGTAACCAAATTTTATTTTGATTTAAAATTTCTGATTTTTGGGTAGTCAGACAGTTTCTATTTTCAGGCTTTGGTTTACGGTTTAACATAGGATAAAGCCAAAGCGGCCATTTCCTTTACCAGTCGGGTAGGAGATAAACAATCACAGTTGGTCATTCCAATGGTATATATTTCTTCTTCAGGATAATAAACGGCCATGGATTTATATCCAAAAATACTCCCACCATGTTCTCTGATCTTTTTCCCTCCTGTTTCTTTGATGTGCCATCCATAGCCATAATGGATGGGTGTATTGTTGTTGAGTGCATAAGAAACAAAGGCTTTTTCCTGAATTTTGGGAGGAAGCAGAAGATGTTGATTGAGAGCCTGTTGCCATTTTAACATGTCAGATGGAGTAGACATCAAGGACCCTGCTGAAAAAGGCAGGCTGTAGCTGATTTGTCGCTTATTGATATATCCGTATTCCTTTTTATGGTAACCATATGCTCTGTGCGCTATGATCTGTTTGTCGCTGGCATAATACGAGGATGCCATGCCTGTTTTTTCAAAAATGTGTTTTTGAATAAATTCTTCATAACGCTGACCCGAAACCAATTCTATGATATGTCCCAGGATAATGTAGCCTGAATTGTTGTATTCAAATTTTTCTCCAGGGACAAAACGGGGAGGTTCATTTTTAAAAAAGGCAATGAGCTCCTGCGGCGACATTTCTTTTTGGGAGACATCATTTATATTTTTCATTTGGGTGTATTCTGCTATCCCGGATGTATGGGTCAGAAGGTGATGTAATTGGATGTTACCTGCGTTCGGAAATTCGGGTAAGTAATGCGATAATAAATTTTGCGTATGGAGCCTGCCTTCTGCTTCCAACATCAAAATAGAAATGGCGGTAAACTGTTTGGTCATAGATCCAATTTGGAAGACACTTTTTTCGTGCAGATGAGGCAAATGCTCCAGGTTGGCCAGCCCCCAACTTTTCTGGTAAATGATTTGATCTTTATGGGCAATTAAAAAACTTCCTCCGGGCCCCAAACTATCCGTTACAACCCGTTGTATCAGAGAATCTATTTTTGAATTAAACGATTGTGCCGGCAACGTTGACAAGCAACCTGAAAATGCC
>JAGNSQ010000153.1 GCA_017987975.1 Saprospiraceae bacterium | reverse complement strand
AAGCGGTAAACCGTGAGCCGACAGCGGTAAGTCGTTGCCGGATTTAACACTTTGTTAGAACTTTACCCACACTTTAATGGTTATATCCTCGTTTTAACTCACAAAACAACTCCCATATGGCTGATCCAATTAGAATCTTGTGGGCAGACGACGAAATCGAACTGCTAAAACCACAATTGTTTTTCCTCGAAAAAAAAGGATACGACGTTATCACGGTCTCTAATGGCCACGATGCTCTCGAAACCATGAACACCGATAAAAACATAGATGTGGTATTTTTGGATGAAACCATGCCGGGCTTATCAGGTTTGGAAACACTGGCAAGAATAAAAACCGTGCAACCCAATATTCCTGTTGTGATGATCACCAAAAACGAGGCAGAAAACCTAATGGAAGAAGCCATTGGCAGCCAGATTGATGATTATCTCATCAAACCGGTGAACCCCAATCAAATCCTACTTACACTGAAAAAACTCATCGACAACAAACGATTGATTTCAGAGAAAACGGCTACCGATTATCAACAGGAATTCCGTTCCATTCTAATGGACATTAACAGCAATCCGGGTGAAAAAGAATGGGTCGAGATCTATAAAAAAATCATAGCCTGGGAAATCCGAATCGATGACAATAATCTGCTGGAGATGAAGGAAATTCTCGATATGCAGAAAAAAGAGGCCAATAAAGAGTTTTCTAAGTTCATCATGAACAATTATGTCAACTGGATCAAACAAAATAAAGGTCCGTTACGTAGTCCGGACATTATGAAACATTTTGTATTTCCAAGTTTAGGTGAAGATAAACCCGTTGTATTTCTTTTACTGGACAACCTCAGATTTGATCAATGGAAGGTAATTGAACCCATCATTGCAGATATCTATAGGGTAGAATCAGAAGATTATTTTTTTAGCATTTTGCCTACGTCGACACAATACAGCCGCAATTCTATTTTTGCAGGACTGATGCCACGAGAAATTGAAAAAAAATACCCCGACTGGTGGCTCAATGACAACGAAGAAGGGGGTAAGAACCTCAAAGAAGACGAACTCCTGGTTGAACAAGTCAAAAGATGGGTACGCAAAGACCTAAAAGTGGATTATACAAAGGTTACCAACACCACCAATTCAAAAAATCTGACTGACAATGTGCTGAACTACACCCAAAATCATTTAACCGCCATCGTTTACAATTTTATTGATGCATTGTCGCATTCAAGGACAGAAATGGAAGTAATTAAAGAATTGGCTTCTGATGAAAAAGCATACCGATCTTTAACCAAGTCGTGGTTCCTCAATTCACAATTGTGGGTGGCTCTCCAAAAACTGGCTGAAAAAGACATTGTATTGTTTATTACAACAGACCATGGTACCATTCGTGTCAACAATCCTGTAAGAGTTGTAGGTGATAAGGAAACAACCACCAACCTCAGATATAAAGTGGGCAAAAACCTAAGTTATGACCGCAAAGAAGTTTTGGAAATCAAAGATCCCCATGAAGTAGGACTGCCCAAGCCAAACGTAAGCTCTACATTTATCTTTTGCAGGGAAAACAACTTTTTCCTCTACCCCAACAACTACAATTATTTTCACAATTTTTATAAAGACACATTCCAGCACGGTGGTATTTCCATGGAGGAAATAATATGCCCCTTCATCAAACTTTACCCTAAAAACAAAAAAGCTTAATCCTTATTTTTTATAAACTGCTGGATTGCCGATAAAACGGATGTTGCGCCCAAACTTGGTGACCTGTTTCATGTGTAACGTATTCCATATCCAGATACCATAGTCGGAAGAACTAATTTTTTCTACATCCGATTTAAGGTATCGATAGGTCTTGAAGTAATTGGTTACATAGTAATATTGATCATCTGCTTCTACTCTCTTTAAGTTCATTATAGTAAAGTACATTATCACCACAAAAATGAGATAACATGAGGTAATCACAAGCCTTGAAATGGGGGAAGTTAAAAAGGGCAAATCCCCTTCATCAGCAGTGTGACAAACCAATACCAGCAAGCCAAAAAAAGTAATATAAAATACCGGAACAAAAATTTTCCAGAGTAAGGTATAATTGGACGAAAGCCTGTACATCTTTATTCTTTAGGTGTTTCCTCTGATGGCATAGGCAGTTCTTCTGCTTCTTCCAAGGCAAGGGCGTCATTTTTCTCAATGGATCTTACTACCATAATACTTACTTCATATAACAATAAAACCGGCAGACTAATCAATATTTGAGAAACCACATCTGGTGGTGTAACAATAGCGGCTACAATAAATATAATGACAATGGCATGCTTTCGGTAATTTCTAAGAAAAGCGGAACTGATGACACCTATCTTACCTAAAAAATAAGCCCCGATGGGCAATTCAAAAATCAAGCCCGTTGGGATGGTAAACATCGTAATGTAATTCACATACGAAGCTAGTGTCGGAGCATTGATGGCATTTGCTCCTACCGAATAGTTGCCAAGCCATGTGATGGCAAATGGAGCTATCACAAAATAACCAAAGGAAACGCCTAGCAAAAACAGGGTACTGCATACAAATACAATGCCCCTGGTAACTTGCTTTTCATTTTCATAAAGTCCCGGTTTTACAAACTTCCAAATTTCCCAAATCACAAGAGGAAAAGACATAATCAAGCCCAACCAGAATGCAACCTGAAAATGGACAAAAAACTGTTCACCAAATTCCCGGGTCGTCAATGTAATGTCAGGAGGTGCCATACATGCTGCTTCACCCAACTTACAGAGTAACCGATAGGTAATAAAGTCCTTCTGAAGTGGGCCAAAAATCAGGGTATTGAAAGTAAATTCTTTGGCAGAAAAAACAACGATGCCACAAATTAAAATGGATGCGGCGGACCTTAATATATGCCATCTAAGCGCTTCCAGGTGGTCCAAAAAGCCCATTTCAACTTCTTCTTTTGTATGTTTTTTTCTAAAAATTGCCAAGGTTGTCTATTTTAGAGTTGCAAAGATACCTATCATAGCCCATTTGACGCAAATATATCCAACTAGTTATTTATTAAAATAGACAATATTTTATTTTTAATCTATCGCAATGTCGATATTATATTTGGAAAAGAAAATTTGTATTTTTGGCGATTCCGCATTTGTTTTCGAATAATCGGCAATGTCAAAATAAAAATCTGTATCATTGTAATATCAAGCTTTAAAAATCCGCAGTTTTGAAATTCAAGGTTTTCATGATTTTATTTTTCACCTGTTTATCAACGGTTCATGCGCAAATCAATGGCCTCGAATTGTTACAGGGTAAAAAAAGTCAAAAACTCAAATTTAGCTACACCCGCGGCTTTATACTGCTGGATGTACGTTATGCTGGTTTTATACCGTTAAAGTTCATCTATGATACCGGAGCACAGAATACCATCTTTTTTGATCGTTTTACTGCAGAATTAGTAGGCATACAATACGATAGGGTTATTCAGGTAACAGGTTCTGATCTCTCGAGCAGCGTTGCCGCCCGCATTGCAAGAGGGATAGCTTTAAAACTTGACAATAGTCCGGAAGTCAAAAGAGATGTCATTGTATTAGAAGAGGATTTTATCCAAATGTCAGAGGTAATTGGTCTACAGGTTCATGGCATATTGGGTGCTGATTTTTTTAAAGGCCTTATCATTGAAATCAATTACAAAAAACAATACCTTGTCTTACATGATTCAAGGTATTTTGATCACAGCTCGCTCAAAAATCATACCCGCCTCGATACACGATTTGCCGAGAGTAAGCCTTATGTTTCGGCTACTGTTACTATGTCAGGAGGACAAAAGTCGGTGATTAAGATGCTAATGGATACCGGAGCCTCCATTTCTATGCTGATCCACAACGATACCGATCCCAGCCTAATTTTACCCCCCCATGTCATCCGAGGCAATCTTGGCAAAGGGATTTCCGGCAATCTATCGGGTTATGTTGGTAGAATCAATAACCTGTCGGTCTCCGGCTTTGAATTTCCCAATATGTTGTCGTATTTTCAGGAATACGATTCATCTTCTTTTCCAGACACCAATGCTGTGAGACGAAATGGTATTCTGGGCAATTTTATCCTCGACCGCTTTCATGTGGTCATCGACTACCTCAACGAAGGAGTGTATCTGAAACCTGAAAAAAAATACAATCGCCGCCTTAACTACGACCGAAGCGGCCTGGTCATTTTTTCACACGGTCGCGATTTAAAACAGTTTGTTGTCAATGATGTCATCGATGGATCACCGGCTTATGAAGCAGGAATCAGGCCCAATGATGTAATTACCAAGCTGTGTTTTTCATCTTCTGCTAATCTGAATCTGGCCAAGATCAATAGCATCCTCTCTGGTAAAGAAGGTAAAAAAATAAAGATCAATATCCTACGAGAAGGAAAAACCCATAAATTTGAATTCCGACTCCGCGAGTTACTGTAGCCTTCATCCATGTGCGGGGTATTTCCTACCTTTGCAAAAAAAATAAATGCTCAAGCTATTTGGTCAACCTAATTTTTTTCTAATTGCGGGTCCCTGTGTTGTTGAAGGGGAAGCCGTTGTTTATGAAATAGGTCGGCATGTCAAGACCGTCTGTGATGACTTACAGATACCCTTTGTTTTCAAAGCCTCTTATCGCAAGGCCAATCGTTCCAGTAGCAAATCTTTCACCGGCATCGGAGATGAAAACGCCCTCGCTCTCATCAAGGCCGTAGGCAAAGAGCTGGGTGTGCCCGTCACCACCGACATCCACACCGATGAAGAAGCTGCATTGGCAGCCCAATATGTTGACATCCTGCAAATACCGGCATTTTTGTGTCGCCAAAGTTCCCTTCTGGAAGCTGCAGCCCGAACCGGTAAATATGTCAACATCAAAAAAGGCCAGTTTATGAGTCCTGAAGCCATGCAGTTTGCCGTTCAAAAAGTGAAAGAGGCAGGTAATGATCAAGTCCTTCTCACCGACAGAGGTACCACTTTTGGCTACCAGGATCTGGTAGTTGACTATCGTGGTTTGCCCACCATGCAGGGCTTTGGTGTGCCGGTCATTATGGATTGTACCCACTCGCTTCAACAACCCAATCAAACATCAGGTGTCACCGGAGGCAGGCCCGACCTCATTCCTACCATTGCAAAAGCAGCGGTTGCAGTTGGGGTTGACGGTTTATTTATTGAAACACACCCCAGGCCCTCAGAAGCCAAATCAGATGGTGCCAATATGTTGCCCATCGAACAGCTGCGCCCTTTGTTGGAACAATTGGTAAAAATAAGAGCGGCCATCCGTCCCTGATCATGGTAAAAGAAGTTGAAATAAAGGTACTGCCCGCTCAAATACAAGATGCAGAAGCCATTCGCATAGCCTGTCTTCAAAAGGCAGGTCTGCCTCAAAAAGGGGATTGGGTAGTTACCATTCTTAAACGATCCATCGATGCCCGAAGTCGACAACCCATTTACTTACTAAGGGCTCGTATCACTGACCCTTTGCATGCTTCCGATTTTGATCCCCCTGCTTTGACTTTTTATCATGTCAAAGAAAGGCCAAAAGTGGTTATCATTGGTGCTGGTCCTGCTGGTTATTTCGCTGCCCTGCAATGTCTGGAACTCAACCTCTGTCCGATAGTGGTAGATAGAGGTAAAGACGTACAGGCCAGGAGGCGGGATCTAAAAGCCATTCAGCAAATGGGTGAGGTCAACCCCCATTCCAATTATTGTTTTGGGGAAGGTGGTGCCGGCACCTACAGCGATGGCAAACTTTATACCCGGTCTCATAAAAGAGGTGATATCGAAAAAGTACTCCGGTTGTTGGTAGATCATGGAGCCACCTCTGATATTATGGTTGACGCCCATCCGCATATTGGTTCCAACAAACTGCCCCAGATTGTAGCTGCCATGCGTAAGACCATAGAAAACCACGGTGGAGAGGTGCATTTTGACACCTGGATAACTGAATTAGAGATTGCAGACAATACTTTAAAATCAGTTCGAAGCCAGGATGGTCGTGAGTTCACAGGATCAGCCTTCATTTTAGCCACAGGTCATTCTGCGAGAGACATCTATCGTTTGCTATACGCGCATAACATAGCCATTGAGGCCAAGCCCTTTGCCCTTGGGGTAAGAATTGAGCACCCCCAACGTTTTATTGATAAAGTACAATATAAACAAGACCCCAGAGAAGAAAATCTTCCCGCAGCCAGCTACAAAACGGTTTGTCAAATCGACCAAACCGGTGTATTTTCCTTTTGTATGTGCCCTGGTGGTTTGGTGGTCCCAGCAGCCACAGCACCGGGTGAGATTGTTGTCAACGGCATGAGTCTTTCACGAAGAGACAGTCCCTTTGCCAACAGCGGTTTTGTGACCTCTATCGAATTGGATGAACTCGATAAACACGGATACAAAGACACCTTTGCCAGCATGGAATTTCAGGCGAGTGTTGAGCAGCACATGTTTCAATTGGGAGATGGCTCGCAGAAAGCACCCGCCCAAAGAGTTGATGATTTTGTAAAGGGACGGTTATCCACAGATTTGTTTGAGACCTCTTACATACCTGGTCTCTTCAGCGCCCCCCTCCACGAACAGCTACCCGATTTTGTTGCCTACCGACTTCGCAATGCCATTAGCCAGATCGATAAATCCATGCGCGGCTTCCTGAGTCATGAAGCCAATGTCATTGCTACTGAGAGTCGCACCTCCTCGCCCATCAAAGTACCCAGAGATCCTGTTACCCGCATGCACCCACAAATCAAAGGTCTATATCCCTGCGGAGAAGGCGCTGGTTATGCCGGTGGCATTCTGAGTGCCGCTATGGATGGGCAGAATGT
>JAGNSQ010000040.1 GCA_017987975.1 Saprospiraceae bacterium | reverse complement strand
GCATTGTATTGAATGGGTGTACACAATGCGCCTACCCAGGCAATTCCAATGGTTGATCCATTAAAATCGCGATCGGTCCATATAGAGCCAATGTCATGATTAAAGGCAAAGCCACCAGGCGCCCAATCTGTGAAACTATTCAACAGATTTTCAGCCACAGTTGAATTGGTCCAGGGATCGCAGGTACTGCAGGTAGAAACAAATTGTTCTACAATAACAAACTGGATTTCATCGGCGAATTCATCATCATAATTGGTTTGTACGTTATTGAGTACGCCAATTGCATGGTTTTGAACTCCATTTGAGGTACCATAAGCCTGAAACATAAGGAAGTCATTGGCAATGGCATATTCTACCTCAAAACACAGTCCTGCTCTGGTAGATTCCAGTTTCCCATGATCATGTTCATGGCCTATTTTTTCAGGAGAGTCTGTAGCACATGTATGCTCTTCATCATCCAGAATATCTTCTGCCGTATAAACGATGAATTGGTCCGTGGATGGAGTTCTCGTTTGATGATAGAGCGGTTCTATGTAATATGTTGTACCACCCGCCTCTACAAATCCGTAGATAAAATTATTAGCAAAGGTCAAACTTGCCCTTCCTCCTTGACGTGTATAACCATTCAAGGCTAAAATCGAAGGTGCTTTTTCATCCAGGATACCATTTGCTGTTGCAATTCTAGCGGTATAGGAAGGAGAAATTATTTCTGAATCAAACAATGTAAGGTCCCAGTTATTTAGGGTAATTTTTTTCTGCTCCGACCTTTGAGCAGTTAAATCATTGTAAAATTGAGAAGAAGCAAGATTCACGATCTCAAATTTCCTGAATTTCTGATCCAAAGATTTTACTGTCGTTGACTGTGCTATAAGACCCTGGAATCCAATACTGACAAATAAAATGTAAAGTAGTTTGTGTAAATACATTTTCAAAATTTCTTTAAATGTTGCAAAAGTAAAATTAATTTTAGTTGATAGGTTAACGAAGGAGGCCCAAAAAAGTGAATTTTTGCTGTTACAGTCATAAAATTGTCCGCTTCGGACTTCTTTTTTTTACAACCTATGATTTAACGTAAAAAAATTAAAATCCCCTCCTTTCTGCTTGTGCTTGAATTGTTATCACATTTAATTATTTTATATTTGTAAAAAAAATCAAAGATGTCGGCTATTTTGGACAACCTAAACTTTGTAAGTACGGAGGAACATGAGCCCTGTACCCAGGACAATCCAAAAAAAATGAACCCCAATGAATTGGCATATTACTTTAGAGATGCGCTTCAATTTACCATTTCAGGTGGTTGCGTAGAGGTTAAAATTTCTTCTTGTTTGGTGGCCCAGTTGTGTTGGCATCCCTATTTTTCCTTGATATTTTCACAATTTAATCTCTCAGAAGATTTAACTTCTCAAATCGATATCTTAATTGAAAAAGGAGAAAAGGAATTTAAAGATCAAACCGACCTTGAATTTTATATAGCGCAACGACGATTTAAAGATGGTATTCAACAATTAAATGTTCCCAGTCCTATGGGGTTGAGTATTCGTGAACATGCATTGAAATTGGCTTTAAATAGTACAAATGATAAGGTCAATTTAATCAGTCAATGCCTTTTGAATCCAGATCCGGCAACTTTGGTCAAGCTAAAAGAAACCATTCGAAAAGCAGCAGAGTTAAAACCTGCGAAATTAGTTGATGACACAGGTTTTAGCCAATTACAAGAGTATCAATTGTTAATTCATTCGGATAAAGCTCATCTATTAGAAGATGTCGTCTTTTCAGTAGGGACTTTGGTAAACAGATTAAAAGTTATTCTGGAGAAAATTGCAGATGAAAAGAAGCAGGAATTTTGGGGGCATGGCCGACTGGCATACCAAAATTTTCTTTCGATCTTAGCTCTTTGGGAAGGAGTCAAAAAAATGCCTGAATCGGTTTGGGTAGGTGGAAATTTGAACCTCAAAACCAAGTTAGACCCTGAAATATTGAATTTTCTAAAAGAAATTGACAAATTCTCCTTACAATTTACCCCAATTCTTGGTGGGTGGTGCACATTTGATGAAATTCGATCAAAAAAGGATATTGAAATTCACCTAAACAGAATTGTGGAACATTTGCAAGACTTATCATTGATCTGTCACCAAAAAGCCGACGATTTTATCAAGAGGTTAAATGCAGGAAATACATCCAATTATGAATTAAAAGAATGGGGAGAGGAGGTTGAAAGCATCCTGAATGATATCAATTCAAAAAAAGTGCTAAAACATAACCTGGAAACCAACACCCGCAATTTTTATCAATTTTATTTAACGCTTCACCAAAACCACAAAAAACTTAACAGAGCCCTGGATTTTAGTAAGGCCTATCCAGACATAATGGCATGGAAAGCATTTTTAGACACCCTCGAACCTGCTGCACTTCAGTTGATCGATGTATTAAATCCCCTCCCAACAGGAAAGTGGATTGAAAATTTCGATCAGGCTGCTCATCACTTATTTTTTGAAAGATGGCAAAATCCGGCTGTTTTGGACTCAGAAGAAGTAATTAGAGTGGCTGGTGTTAGCCAAATGATTAAATGGAAACAAATTGCACAATCTGATAATTTGCGATTTAAAAATCAAGGAAGTGAATTTGAAAAGGAAAATACATCGTTTCGCAACAAAGTGGGAAAGTGGCTTAATTTGTCAAAGGAGGCAAATAAAACAACGACTGCCCATGCCGGCATCGGTCAATTCGTAATCTCATTGTCTGAAGACATGGGCAATGAAATCAATTTTAGATTAAAGTCAGAGGAAGGACCTTCTTCAGAGTGGTTAATTGAGGTTGAAATTATCAAAGGCATAAATGCCTTGAGTAAAATTGGTAAAAAGATAGACGATTATGCGATTACAGATCGATTTTCAGTCGCAAAAACAGTTGCAGATGTGATAATGGAAATGAAATGTGAAGTCAGGGTTTTTCAATTAAAATCAGCCAACATCTTGTGTTTATTACCTGAAGTATTGAGCAATACTTTACTCAGAGAATTAGACGATTTGGGCATAAAAGAGTTTCAAGGTAGAACATCAAAACAAGACTCAATAATAGAAAGTATTATAGAGACAAAAAGGAAACAAATATTATTATTATTCAATGGATTACCTATAGATCAGATAAATACTGAAATTGAGGAGCAATTCTTGCTCATTGAAAAAATAAAAATGCTCGGATTTGTTACCCATAGTATATGGGCTTCAAACATTATTGCCAAAGGTGGCAGTCCTTGTTTTGAAGAGTTAAGAAAAGAACTCAGCCACTGATACTGGTCAATCTTAAAAGGGATAGTTAACGGCAACCTGAATGTTGCCCAGGTTTTGCTCTTTGATCCGATTAATCGAATACCAGTGAGATTTGCCCGTTATATAAGGATCTCTCATCCTGTAACCAAAGTCAAATCGGATGTTAAAGTAGTTAAAATCCCATCTCATGCCCCAACCTGCTGCAACAGCAACCTGATTTAAAAAATCGGGACCAAAATTTCCATTCTCATCCTCAAAACCGGTAAGTGCCCAAACGTTTCCGGCATCAACAAAAACGGCTCCCTGAAGAATCCACCATATTTTAAATCGATACTCTAAATTGGCCTCAATCTTCAAATCGCCTTGTGAATAGGGGAGAACATTGCCTAAGGTGGGATTGAAAAACGCTCCGGGGCCGAGTACTCTGGGTCCCCATGCCCTCAAACTATTAGGGCCACCCACATTAAATTGTTTGATGAATGGAGAAGCCTGATTCTTAACCAAGGGAGCAATGATTCCAAAATTGAGTCTTCCAACCAAAGAACGTTTTCCGGAAAAGGCTTTTGTTATTCTACCATCTAATTCTAGCCTACCGAACTTTGAAAACTCATAACCTCCTAAACTCCATTGTTGGTCTTTTCCAGAAATTGAATTAGCTATGCCGTTTAGAATAAATGCCTCCAATCCTGAGAACTCAATATTGGCAAGCAAGGCCCCAGACCACCCTTTTTCACTCCTCGGGAAGTTGAAGGTGTAATTCAGGTTTCTGAAAAACAGGCCTGTAAAAAAATTATCCTCAAAATTGCGCTTGATAAAAGGATTTCGAATAGTAATGGAATCAAACAGGCTTTTAATGGTATAATCGTTGAATGTGATACCAATTTGATCTATGATTATAGACCGTGAAATACGATCTGTAAATCGATATCCTAGAGAAGCATTAACAGTAGTTATGGAATACAGGTCTCTAAGGTTAACTAAATTAACACCCAAATTCAGATTGGTCACTGCATCTTTCACAAAATTGCCATATAATTTATCCGAAGCCAGATACACAATGTTGAGTGCTTTTACCACCTTTAATGGATCTTTAAATGTGGGGAACTGTAAGTCATTGTTTAAATTGACATTGAAGGCTCTAAATCTATTGGCACTTTGACTAAGGTCAATTTGGGTGCTTACGCCTCCTGATATGCTATATCTTTCACTACCACCTAGAAAATTTCTATTGGTAAGTTGTGTGGAAACACCAAAACCTAAAAGACGCTGGGTCTCATTTCCTGAACCTGCAAGGGTGCTGTTAAAAACATCCAATCCATTGTCCATCGTCCATTTATTTATGTAGGGGGTCAATTGAATGTTGTAGTCAATAACTAAGCTGTCTTTTAAATTTTTTGATGGAATTATTTCAGCAAATCTGTAAGCACCCAAATTAGCCAATTTGTTGTAGGTGTATATTCTGTCATCCCGTCGGGTGAGTCCTCCAGGTTCAAAAGAAATACTATTTGAGATAACCTTTGGCGAAACCATAAAATAGGATTGTTCAGACTTATAAAGCACCGAATCTATGCTTTGTGTTAGCATTTCCGAAGTATCTTGTTTATGGTAATGATCCGTAAAAACAGCAATTTTACCATTTCTATAGACTGGATGTTTTGTCTTTCCATCAGGAAGAAGAATATCCATTATTACATCTACCCTAAAATTACCAGAAGTACTGTCACCCTTGACCGAAATATAATTGGCCGCAAAATCTGCATAACCCTGGTTTTGCAGGTAATTGACGATACGGGCTTTTTCAAGTTCAAATCGATCTGCATCCAAGCCTTCTCCAATTGAGAGCACGCTGAGGGAGGCTACATCTAATACATGCCTGAGCAAAGTGGTGTCTTTGCTGAAATAACTAAGCGATCCCAGCTTATATCTCCTGCCTGTGACAATGTTGTAGGTAATCTTAGCCTTTTGTTTACCATTATTTATTTCATGGCTGGCAGTTGCATCATAATATCCTTTCTTATAGCGTAGGTACTGTTCCATCGCCTTGGTTGATTCAATAGTTTTGAGGCTGTCATGGATGCTGGGTTTTTCTCCAAAACGACTTCTGATCCAATTATTTACTTTTGAAGAATCCCCCGGTTCAGACGTTTTGTAAAAAATATATTCCCGTGGAATAAAGAGTATTTTTCCATTTTTTTGTTGCCTTACAAAATAATTAAGTTCAGTCTTGAGGGCAGATTTATTGACCTTTTCTGCTTTGTCATCAATCTTGATATTCACTTCTTTTATGAGAAATTCATCCTCATTTAAAAATTTTGTACTCCGACAGGAATTCATGAACAGCGAAATCAGCAGCACAAAGCAGATAAAAGAAAGCCGGTATTGGAATAATAATGAATTCATGTTTTAGCTTTGCCCTATGAACCTTTCAAACAATCATAGTAAGTACATTCGTTCTTTGGGCATGTCGAAATTCAGACAAAAATATGAAAATTTTGTGGCTGAAGGAGATAAAACATGTGGTGAACTACTTAATTCTGACTTTTCTATAGAATGTGTGGTTGCTTTGCCTTCCTGGCTTGAATACAACGGTCATTCGTTAAAAAAACCTAACTATCCGGTCTATACTGCAAGCCAGGAGCAAATGGAACAGATATCTTCTTTGCAGCAACCTTCGGATGTTGTTGTAGTAGCCAAGCAAAAATGGAGCTCACTGTCTGATATATTGGCTCTCACCAAGCCATTATTTTTTTTGGATGGAGTTCAGGATCCAGGCAATGTGGGAACTATAATCAGAATTGCTGATTGGTTTGGCTTTGGAGGGGTTTTATTGGGTCCCGGTACTGCAGATGGTTTTCATCCCAAGGTAGTACAGGCTACCATGGGCAGTGTTGTCGGAATACCAATGGTCAAAACAGATCGCCCATCGCTTTTGTCCCTGATCGATGTTCATCAGATCTGTTTATTAGACATGGGAGGTGATGTACTTTCACTCAACACCAAACTTCCTTTTCAGGTCTATGTGCTAGGGTCAGAAGGCAAAGGAATAGACGCTGCATGGAAACAATCAAACCCTAAGCCAGCCTGCCTCAGTATTGTAGGTAGTGCTATTAAAGTAGCCGAATCACTCAATGTGGGTGTAGCTGCAGGCATTGTTGGCCATCACGTCTTCAATTATAACCTACAATTGTCAAAATAAGATATTTTTGCAAAAACAAATGTCGTTTATGTTCAAACATTACTTTTCTTTTTTATTGCTGATGAGCTGTAGTTTTTCAAATTTTGGTCAAACTTATTGGCAACAAGAAGCCAATTATTTTATGGACGTAAATCTGGATCCAGGGCGTCATCACTTAAAAGGCAGACAAACGATAGATTATACCAACAATTCCCCTGATACACTTACAAGGCTGTTTTATCACTTATATTTTAACGCGTTTCAACCCAATAGTGAAATGGATTTGCGTTCCAGGAGTTTGCCTGATCCTGATAGAAGGGTAGGAGATCGCATTTCAAAACTCAGCAACGATGAGATAGGATATCAGCGAGTTAAATCGCTCACAATGAATGGAAAAAGATTGGTTTATCAGGAAGAAGGTACCATATTAGAAGTGATTTTGAAACAACCAATTTTACCAGGTCAAAAAGTAAAGCTGGAGATGGAATTTGAGTCGCAGATTCCAGTTCAAATCAGGAGATCAGGACGTAATAATAAGGAGGGTATTGATTATTCAATGGCGCAGTGGTATCCCAAATTATGTGAATACGATGAAATGGGCTGGCACCCCAATCCCTATGTTGCTCGTGAATTTTACGGCATTTGGGGGAATTTTGATGTTAAATTGACAATGGACAGCAAATTCATAGTAGCTGCAACAGGAGTTTTGCAAAATGCAGCAGATATAGGATATGGTTATTCAGAAGTTGAGATAAAAAACAGGCCCAAAAAACATACCTGGCATTTTAAGGCTGAAAAGGTGCATGATTTTGTGTGGGCAGCGGATCCTGATTACAAGCATACCCATTATAAAGCCTATGATGGCACAGTTTTGCACTTTTTCTATCAGGAAAATGAAAAAACTAAAGATGCATGGGAACGGTTGCCCAAAATAGCAGATGAGGCTTTAAAATGGATGAACCAGCGATATGGAAAATATCCATATCCAGTGTATTCTTTTGTCCAAGGAGGGGACGGAGGAATGGAATATCCAATGGCTACCCTTGTAACTGGAGAAAGATCGTTGATGAGTCTGGTGGGAGTATGTATACATGAATGGATGCACTCCTGGTATCAAATGGTTTTGGCTACAAATGAAGCTCTTTACCCCTGGATGGATGAAGGATTTACTTCATTTGGGGCAAGTGAAACTATGGATCACCTAATTGCTATGGGGATGTTAAAAGGTAAACATGATGAGAATCCACTCGATGAAACAATTACAGGCTATTCAAACTTTGCACTTTCAGGTTCTGCTGAGGCACTTAGTACCCATGCAGATCATTATATGACCAATACTGCCTATTCAGTAGGATCCTATACCAAGGGGCAGCTGTGTTTAGTTCAATTGGAATACATCATGGGAAAGGAAAAGTTTGGGAAGGCTTTAAAAAAGTACTATGAAAAATGGAAATTTAAACATCCTGATGCAGCTGATTTTTTCCGTTTAATGGAAAATGAATCAGGTATGGTTCTGGATTGGTTTGCCCAATACTGGGTGAATACCACTCATGTAACTGACTATGCTATTGATACTGTTTATGATGATCAATTGTATATAAAAAGATTGGGTGAAATGCCTATGCCACTTGACATTGTTGTAACATTAAACAGTGGAAAAAAAGAGCTCTATTACATTCCATTGGTACTGATGAGAGGAGAAAAGGAACCCGAAGAAACTTATTCAGACTATACTAAACTGGCTGATTGGCCCTGGGCACAAACTGTTTATAAAGTTCAACTCAATCAACCCATTTCGAAAATAACAAAAATAGAAATCGATCCTTCTAATAGAATGATAGATGTGATGCCTGATAACAACACCTGGCCGATGATTATGAAGGAAGAAAACAACAAAAAATAAAAAGTATTTGGAAAGTTAAAATAAAATAGTACATTTGCACTCCCAATATCGCGGGGTGGAGCAGTTGGTAGCTCGTCGGGCTCATAACCCGAAGGTCGTAGGTTCGAGTCCTGCCCCCGCCACTAAAAAACCGGCTTGACCGGTTTTTTTTATTTATTCAAATGGGTATCTCAATCCAATCTTATTTCTGATTTCATCCATAAATGAAATGATGGATGAGCTCCAGGCCAGAGGCACTTGTTCACTTTGAATTTTACCGTCCAAAATACACTGATTGGCATGCTGCATTTCATAGTAAAATCCATGATAATTACTTTCATCTTTAAAATTATCCATCAAGTCTCCAGAATTATCAGTTAATGTAACTTCTTTAGCTTTCCAAAATACAGGGAGGGTAATTGAACCAAGCTCTCCATAAATTACGGCAGCATTTCTGCCTCTATATAAAAAAGAACAGGATAAATGGGCCAGCATTTCGGGGTATTGTAAAGTAATAGAAACCGAAGAATCAACACCAGATTCATGAATAAGGTGGCTTACTTGCCAATTTTTACTTAAGCCCTCCAGAAAAAATTGGCATAATGTGATTGGATAAATACCTATATCTAATAAACTACCACCTGCCAACTGAGGATCATATAATCTTTTTGGTCCTGGTACAGGAGCGGGAAAGGCAAATTCGATGTCCAAGCCGGTAATCTTGCCAATTCTTCCATCTTGCATCCATTGTTTAGCTTTAATGACAGCAGGCAGAAAAAGGGTCCACATAGCTTCCATAACAAAAAGATTCTTTTGTTTTGCTAACAGATTAATGGCATCAATTTGCTGGAAATTGACCGTAATGGGCTTTTCGCATAAAACATGCTTGCCGGCATTCAGACATTTAGCAATAAATTCAAAATGTTGGTTGTGAGGAAGGGCAATGTAGATGGCATCCACTTTGTCAGTTGAAAGGAGCTCTTCATAGTTTCCAAAATGTGGGATGTTGAATTCTTTGGCAAAGAAGGCTGCCTTTGCTGTATCTGAAGATGCTGCAAAATGGAGAACAGCATGATCCAAGTATTTAAATTCGTTGGCAAAAACCCGTGCGATTTTTCCCAAACCAATGATTCCCCATCTTACCATTATCCTTTATTTGGGATAAAGATAAGATGGGAAATGTGTTTATTTTTATTTACAACCCATATCTAACTGAGAAATAAGGTCGTTGTTAGGAAAACAATTTCCAGACATAACCTGGGCTGGTTTGTATCTTACCAAATTGGGGTCATACAAGCCATTGGTCAGGAATTCTGTCAAATCATCAACTTCCTGATCGGTTAGGCCAAGAGGAGTGAACAACGGATCTATTCTCCCTTTTTCAACTCTATCGTTTTCATGGATAGCGTGGTTAAAGTATTGAACTACAGCTTTTATATTTGTTTTACTGGATCCATGGAAGTAATGGCTGATATCCTTTAAATTGTAAAGCTGTGGAACTTTAAACTTGTACAAGTCTTCATCACGCAACGTAAAACCGCCCCTTCCTTTGGCCCTGCCGTCTGCTGTTTTAAAGACCTCATATCCGTTTTGGTCCAGATCTTTTACACCAATGGCAGCAAATCGTTGTCCATTAAAGGAAGGACTATTGTGACAGTTGATACAGCCTGCCTTTCCATAAAACAGGGTGGCACCTCTTTTCTGTGTTTCAGATAATGCAGTTTTATCACCTTTTAACCACTTTTGGAATGGCGCCTGGTTGGTATAAATGGTGCGGAAATAAGCCGCTATTGCATTAGCAGCAATTTGAAGTGTATATCTTTCTGACGTAGGAATATTTGGAAAAGCTGCATCAAACATGGGAGTGTAACCCAAATAATCCAACAGTTCTTTTTTTATTTCCTGTCTGTGCACGATCAGAGCTCTGTGGTTATTGGCTTCAAGTCCTTCCAATCCTTTTGCATTGATATCTGTAAGCGGATCAGCAACACCAAATAGATCTTTATAAGCACTATTCATGCCATTTGCTCCAAATGAACCGTTCCACAAAGCATTTTTTACATAAGCTAAATTTATGGTTGGTAGAGGTCTTGCTCCCTGTGCATCAACTTCTGATCCATCATAAGAAGGGTTTTTTAAACGACCTTCACCTAAGTGTCCAAAGCCCATACCTCCATCTGCAATACCTTGGAATCTCCCTGGTGTAAATGATTTTTCTGGAATGTGACAGGTGCTGCATGAGTAAGTTTCACGAAGGTCAGGATTCAATGAGTTGATACCAATTCCAGTTTCGAAAAACAACATTTTTCCCAACTCGACCTTTGAAGCCGTAATTTTATTGGTAGGATCCTGATTAGGTATGTTGGTAAAGTCGTTGCTTTCCGGCATTATGTACCAATCAGCTGATTTGGTGGGTGAGTGTTTTTTGATGAGAATAGTGAGTTCATCATCTTCCTCAATAACAGTAGACTCATTGTTGCAAGCGCCCAGAACCAACGCCAACATTGAGACAAATAATAACCTGGAGACCGTAAATGATGTTTTAATTGTCGCAAATGTATAAAACAATGCCGTGCCAAAATGTGATTTATCTCTCGTTCTGAATTTTTTAAAGTCTTTTTAATGAGATTCTAAGGAAATTTTAAGGTTTGCAGCACGGAATTATTTGTTATTGTTCAATTTTGCATAAGCAGATTTCAATTCTTTCACTTTTTGGGGTTCTAAGTAAATAGATACATCCGTTAAATTTAGTGGGGTTAGCTCAATGGACTTACTCATCGAATAAGTATCAGAGCCATTAGTAAAAAATGTATTGATGGCGCTGACAGAAATTAGAACAAAAACAAACACGGCGGCCAACCTCACAATCGTGAGTGTCAATATTGAACTTTTGTTTTTAGCCGGCTCGTTGTTCAATCTTGCCTCTATTCTTTGCCAGATTTCTGCATTGGGCTGAGGTTTGAAAGATTCTGACCATGATTTGAGCTTTCCCTGTTTGCTATTTTCCATTGGATATATTTAATTTTTTTTCTAATAATTCTTTCATTTTTTTTCGGGCAAGAATTAACTGACTTTTAGAGGTGTTAATGCTAATGCCCAACAAATCAGCTATTTCTTTGTGTTTGTAGCCCTCCACATCGTACAAGTTAAGTACCGTTCTGTATCCAGGAGGAAGTTGTTCGAATAAAACCATTATATCTGCTTCTTCCAATTGGTCATCGTAGTTAGGGGCTTCGCCAAACTCCATATGAAAGGTGTCCAATTCCTGAAAATGAAGTTTGTTTTTTCTCAAAAACATAAGCGCTTCATTGACTGTTATTTTTTTCATCCAACCTTCAAAACTGCCCTCTCCTTTGTAATCATCCAATTTTGTAAAAATTTTTACAAAACTTTCAGTCAATACATCTTCTGCATCTTCTAAGCTATGAAGGTACCTTCGACAAATGCCGAACAAGGTGGATTTATATAAATCATACAACTCTCTTTGAGCTAAGGTATCCCGCTTTTTGCAGCGGTCAACTAACGCTTGTAAGTGGTTGTTCATTAGAATTGATGATTTGTCTAGAAGATGCAAATTAGATCCATTTTGGCGTTTGGATAGAAAATTTTAGGGTATTTTACCAAATTTCCCTAATTTGCGTCCAAACCATTGCAATCTAGAAAATGGCTTCAATTGTCTTTAGTTTACTTGCTTCAACAGTATTTTATTTTGCTTTTAAAGCGTTTTATACTGTCTATCAAAACATTAATCTGGGTAAGTCCTATGAATGGAAAAATCATCCCAAAGGAAGAATCAAAGATGTGTTGTTGATCGCACTGGGTCAAAAGAAGATGTTTGATAGACCCCTGGCAGCATTTATGCACCTTTTTATTTATGTTGCATTTATGATGACTCAGGTTGAACTAATTGAAATATTTATTGATGGCATCTTTGGGACCCATCGCTTTTTGGCACCCTTTCTAGGCTCATTTTATAGCTTTATCATTGGATTTATAGAAGTCTTGTCATTGCTTGCTTTTATTGCTACCCTTGTTTTTTTAAGTCGAAGAAACTTATTAAAACTTCCAAGATTTACAAAAGTAGAATTATTGGGCTGGCCTTCCATAGACGCTAACCTGATACTTTTGGGTGAGATTTTGTTGATTTTTGGCATTTTTACCATGAATGGGGCGGACCACTTGCTGCAGCAAATTGACCCAACACACTATACCCAAGTGAATCTTCCGGTAAGTAGTTTTTTGGGCCCATTAATGTTCAATGGATTAGATCCTTCAACCCTTGAATTTTTGGAGCGATTTGGTTGGTGGCAGCATGTGATTGTAGTTTTTGGCTTTATACTTTATTTGCCTTATTCTAAACACCTCCATATTTTTCTGGCCTTTCCAAATGTCTATTTCAGAGATCCTAAGTCGAGAGGAGAGATGGAAAACATGCCAGCCATTATGAATGAAGTTAAATCAATGTTTGGATTGCCGGTTCCAGGTAGTTCAGATGCTGAGGAGCTCCCTGTTTTTGGAGCTGGAGATATAACTGATTTGAGTTGGAAAAGTCTTCTTGATGCTTACACCTGCACAGAGTGCGGTCGATGCACTTCGGTTTGTCCGGCCAATTTAACTGGCAAAAAATTATCACCTCGTAAAATTATGATGGATGTGAGAGATAGAGCCACTGAGTTGGGAAATCAGCTAAGGAAAGTTAAAACATCAACAAATATAGAAGAGAAGGAGTCATCAATTTCAACAGATAAAAATTTATTTTCCTATATCAGCAGGGAGGAAATAAGGGCTTGTACTTCGTGCAATGCCTGTGTTGAAGCCTGTCCTGTTCTTATCAATCCTTTAGATATTATTTTGCAAATGAGGCGGTATGAAGTTTTAACTGAGTCACAAACCGCTGAATCCTGGACCCCGATGTTTACCAGTCTCGAAAACCAGGGCTGTGTTTGGCAGGTACCACAGGAAAGAGATGCATGGATACATTCATAATTTCAAATAGACCAACATGATAAAAACAATGTCAGAATTTGCTGCTTCCGGAGAACAGCCGGAGGTCTTATACTGGGTAGGTTGTGCCGGTAGCTTTGACGCCAGAGCTCAAAAAGTAGCCAAAGCATTTTGCCAAATACTGGATCACGTCGGCATTCGATATGCAGTGCTGGGGCAGGAAGAGAAATGCACAGGGGATCCGGCAAGAAGAGCGGGAAACGAATTTGTATTTCAGATGTTAGCCATTCAGAATATAGAAACCCTTAACAATTACAACATTAAATCTATTGTCACGGCGTGCCCTCACTGTTTCAATACTTTAAAAAATGAGTATCCGGCTTTAGGTGGTAATTATCATGTTGTACATCACAGTCAATACCTCCAACAACTGGTAGATAGTGGTCGGTTAAAAGTGGAAGGTGGAACCTTTAAAGGCAAAAAAATTACCTACCATGACTCCTGTTACCTGGGTAGGATCAATGGAGAATATATAGCTCCCAGAGAATTAATAGCAACACTGGATGCTGATCTTACAGAAATGAAAAGAAGCAAGGCCAATGGTTTATGTTGTGGTGCGGGAGGTGCACAAATGTTTAAAGAAGATGAGGCCGGAGATAAAAGGATAAACACAGAAAGAGCAGAAGAAGCCGTGGCTACCGGAGCTCAGGCTATTGCAGCCAATTGCCCATGGTGTATAACGATGCTGACTGATGGCTTGAAAGCTATGGATAAGCAGGACAATGTCATGGTTTACGATATTTCTGAGCTTATTTTGCAAAACATTTAAGCTAATAAAAGTGTTAAAAAAAAGATGGTAAGAGAATTAATTGCCCTGGCCCCTGAATCCAGGGTTTGGTTATATGCGGCAAGTAGGGAATTGTCTTATGAAGAACTTGACATTGCCAGAGAAATGTTACTTCCGTTCCTTGAAGAATGGACAAGTCATTCAAGAGAGTTAATGTGTTATGGCAATATTTTTCACCAACGTTTTTTAGGAATTTTTGTAGATGAAAGCATGGCGCCAGCCAGTGGCTGTTCGATTGATGCATCGAGTCGTTTTGTACAGCAACTTTCAGAGAAACTTAAAGTTGATTTTTTCTCCAGATCTGAGGTCTTTTCACTACAAAACGATAAAATAAATGCCTGGAATCTTCAATCTCTATCGCAATCTTATATTGATGGAGAATTTAACAACGACACCTTGTTTTTTGACAATTTGGTAACCACAAAAGAAGCTTTTTTGCGCAGTTGGTTGGTACCTTTAAAAGATTCATGGATAAATAGATTTGTAAGGTAATGATAGATACTAACAAGATTGTAGCAGCTTTAAGAGAAATAAAGGACCCTCGAAGTGGAGTAGACATTATTCAGGCCAAAATGGTCGAAGATTTGCAAGTAGAGGGTAATCAGGTACAATTTTCAATTGTTTTGCCGGGCAATGACCAAGGCTTAAAAAGCCAGCTAAATTTTGCCTGCATCGAAGCGATCCAAAAGGTAGCTCCTGAAGCCCAGGTCAATATTCACCTCAAATTAAAATCAGACCAAACTCAACCAACCAGCATACTACCTCAGGTAAAAAATGTGATCGCTGTAGGATCAGGTAAAGGAGGAGTAGGGAAGTCTACCGTTTCGGTAAACCTGGCACTGGCTTTAAAAGAACTTGGCGCCAGAGTAGGTATTTTAGATGCCGACGTGTATGGTCCTTCTATACCTACAATGCTTGGATTACAGGGCCAGAGGCCAAAAATCGAAATGTTGTACGGCAAACATAAAATAGTGCCTCTCGAAGCATTTGGCATTCCTGTAATGTCAATCGGCTTTATTGTTGAGGAAGATCAGGCCATTGTTTTAAGAGGTCCCAGACTGGGTGGCATCATCCGGCAATTTTTACAAGATTGCCTTTGGCCTGAATTGGATTATCTCATCATTGATCTTCCGCCTGGAACTGGAGATGTACAGTTGACTTTGGTACAAACCATTCCTGTCACTGGTGTAGTCATGGTTACCACGCCCCAACAGGTTGCTGTTATAGATGCCGTTAAAGCTATGAACATGTTTTTATTGCCTAATGTCAACGTGCCTATCTTGGGCGTAGTTGAAAATATGGCGTGGTTTACACCAGCTGAATTGCCAGATCACAAGTATTTTCTCTTTGGCCAAGGAGGAGGAAAAAGCCTGGCTCAAAAAGCATCAACGGTTCTGCTAGGACAGGTTCCACTGGTGCAAGCAGTTATGGAAGGCAGTGACCAGGGCAAGCCATGTGTGGCTCAGGAAGGACATGCCGGAAGAAGTTATTTTCTGAAATTGGGAGAACAATTAGCCCGCCAGGTTTACATTAGAAATGAAAGTATGGAGCCTACCCGCATTGTGTCTTTGGTCGAATAATTAGTGTATTGGGTTGAAAATGAATGGCATGGTAGCCTATTGGGATAATAATATCCTCGTCTAAATTTTGATATTACGAAAATATGTAATATATTTGTAGTTTAAATTTAGGTTATTATGAAGAAGGTCTCAACATATCCTGCCTTTTTGGCATTTTTATTCACTATTTTAGGAGGATTATATGCCCAAAAACCTGCTTATTTAAAGCTGGAATTTGACAAAAATCAAAAACCGTATGTTTTTTACCCGGTTACCAAAGGTGATCACCCGGCTAATTTAGCAAAACTCTTTGGAAGCCAGGAGTTGGATGTAAGGGCAAAAAACCGGATGAGTACTGGGCAGTCTCTGGTAGCAGGCACCATTATCCAGATCCCCATCAATACCGATAAGATCATTAAAAAGAACCTAAAGGGCAGTTATAATGATGTGGTTCCCATTTTTTATAAGGTTAAAAAGGGCGAAACTGCTTATAGAATAGTAAAAGTTAATTTGAAAGACGACCTAAATAATTTCTGTGAACGCAATGATTTGCCAGGATGTCAATTAAAAGTAGGAGCTGATGTATTGGTGGGATGGATAGATCTGAGAGATCGCAAGCAAGATGTCACTTTGACCACTCCTAAAGAAAAGAAAACAATTGTCAAAACAGATCCCAAAACGGTTGTGGTAAAAGGGAGGACTGGTAAAAATGAAGAACCCACAATTTTTAAGAAAGTGGTAGCTGAAAAGAAGCCAGAAAACAGTGCAGAAATTGCTGGCTTTGATAATAAGAAGGAAGATAACCCGGATCCCGAAACGGAAGCTGACAAAATTGAGGTATGGGTTGCAGACAAAGGAGTTGCTTATTGGCAACATGGACATCGAGCAAACTCAAATAAATATGTACTGCACAATTCAGCCGCTATCAATAGTATTATAGAACTTTATAACCCCATGCTACGAAGAACTGTAAGAGCTAAAGTCATCGGCAGGATTCCGGAAGAGACCTACAGAAATGACATTGATGTGGTTTTATCAGAGGGAGCCGCAGAATCTCTAGGAGCCCTGGATTCAAGGTTTCAGATTGAAATGAGGTATAAAAAGTAAGATTGAAAACCTGTATTGTTATACCAGCTAGATTATCTTCCTCAAGATTACCAAGGAAAGTAATTTTACCATTGGCGGGCAAACCAATGGTACAATGGGTTTATGAGGCGGCTTTAAAGGTAAATAAAGTAAACAAAGTAATTGTGGCTACTGATAGCGAAGAAGTATTCGATACGGTAGTACAATTTGGAGGTGAAGCCACAATGACCTCAAAAGAACATCTTTCAGGAACCGATCGCATTGGAGAGGTTGCCCAAAAAATGCCGGAATATGATGTCTTTATCAATATGCAAGGTGATGAGCCTCTCATTGAGCCAAAGACCATCCAAAAATTGGTGGATTATTATTCTGAAGGTGGAAATTCAATTTCCACTCTTTATGAAAGAATAAGTGACGAAAACCAGTTATTCGACTACAATGTAGTAAAATTGGTTTTTACTAACGTGGGAAAAATTCTATATTTTAGCAGATCAGCCATACCTGCCCAAAGAGATGTGGCCTTTAAGAATTGGATGAAGAATTCAAGTTATTGGCGACATATAGGTCTGTATGGTTTTAAACGGGATACGCTGATGCAAATTTGTCAGCTCAAACAAAGTTCACTTGAGCAACTTGAAGTTTTAGAACAGCTGAGATGGCTGGAAAATGGCTACGACATTCATGCCATTGAATGTCAAAATCATGGTGTTGGGGTAGACACAAAGGATGATTTGGAGCGGGCAGAAATGAGGATTTTAGGATTATAAGTCTTGTTTTCCTGACATTTTTGCACTTTTTTCACAATGAATTCAATAAACCCATTAATTTTGATAGGTAAACGCTTTATATTGAAATTTAATATGATTAGATATACCGTCCTTTTATGCTGGTTATTATCTTCCATAGGAATGAATGCTCAATTTATTGAAAATGAGTTCTTAGTCAGAAGTTCACTCAACCCAGCAGATCTGAGTGCAAGACTAGTCCACATGATGGATTCAAGAAGTCAAGTTATTCTGACTGAGCTTTCGCCAGACTTTCAAATGTTCAAAATTGAGTGTTTACTATCCAGTTCTAAGGAGGTTGAAACGAGTTTAAAAAAAATGCCCGAAATTGAATTTTTAAGCAGAAATCAATTTTTGAATTTCCGGCAGTCTCCCAATGATGTACTTTTTTCCGAACAATGGGCCCTTGGTTTTTCAAAAATACCCAAAATATGGGATGTCACCACAGGAGGACGCACTTTTGACGGAAAAGAAATTGTAATCGCTGTTTTGGATGATGGGCTGGATGTCAATCATAACGACATCAAAGATAATATATTTATAAACAAAAAGGAAATCCCAAATGACGGTAAAGACAACGACGGTAATGGTTATATAGATGACTATATGGGGTATAACGTTGATCTCAACAATGGAACACCCATAGCGACCAATCATGGAACGGGAGTATCAGGGATCATAGGAGCGAAGGGCAATAACAACATGGGCGTTTCGGGTATCAACTGGGATGTTAAAATTCTTCCGATTTATGGGGTCAATAAACTGGATGAAATTATATTTGCTTATTCATATGTTTTGAAAATGAAGAGGCTCTATTTAAGCTCAAAAGGAGATAAGGGAGCCTTCGTACTGGTAACTAATTACTCAGGAGGAATAGCCAAAGCGTGGGGTGATGTAGAACCTTACAAACAATGGTGTGCGATGTATGATTTATTAGGTTCAGAAGGAATTTTGAGTGTAGGTGCTACAGATAATGAACCGGTAAATGTGGATGTTTTAGGCGATATGCCATCTACTTGTAGTTCTGAATACTTTATTAGTACTACCAACATTGATGAGACGGGTAAAAAGGTATTTAGGGCGGGATTTGGCACAAAGTTTATTGCCATGGGAGCACCAGGTGAAAACCTGGTAACGCTGTCAAAAAACGATGGCTTTGTCAAAGAATTTTCAGGTACATCAGCTGCCAGCCCAATGGTAGCCGGAACATTAGCACTTTTATTTTCTACTCCGTGTGAGTCGTTCTCCAACCTTATCAACAATGACAAAGCAGCAGCTGCACTGGCGGTTCGCAATGCGGTATTGCAGAGCTTGACCAAGACCAACGATTTGAAAGACCAAACTAAATTTGGAGGCTACCTCAATGGAGAAGGAGCTCTGGCTTTAATGGATGAACCATGTGATGGAAAGTTATTGCTGCCATCGCCTAAAGGTGAAGTGCAAATTAAATCGGTAAATTCGGTCAACGGAGAATTGATCATTGAATATCTAACTCCGGATGAAACCGACTACCAGCTGATAATATCCAATACCCTTGGGCAAATATTGTACAGATCAGATTTAGATGTACCTTCGTATGGGAATAAAATATTGAATATTAGTCAAAATTTATGGCCTTATGGCATTTACATTGTGACCATAGCAGGCGAAACTGGAGCTGATTCTAGATTGTTTTTCTCGAAATGAGTCATTTCCAAAATTATGGGCAAAACTTTCATTTATATGAAGGGTTTATATGTAGAAGCCCACATAACATAGAAGGTCGGGGGCATTGTACAAAAAAATGTTATTTTTGCTAAATAAATCTTATTAATGCCGGTTCAAACTGAATTGTTCAACAAAGTAAATCAGGCCCTTGAAGATATTCGCCCACATTTAGCTGTAGATGGTGGCAATATTGAATTGATAGAAATCACTGATGATCTGACGGTGAGGGTAAAATGGTTGGGCAATTGTGAATTTTGTTCAATGAGTACTATGACCATGAAAGCCGGAGTAGAACAAGCCATTAGAAGCCGGGTTCCTGAAATAAAAAATGTGGAAGCTGTTAATGGCATGATGGGGGTTGTGTAATATGAACAGGGAACAACTAATTCAGCAAATACATCATAAACAAAGCTTTTTGTGTGTTGGGCTAGACCCGGATATCCAGAAAATTCCTTTGCATTTAAAAGAAACGCAAGATCCCATTTACGAGTTTTGTAAAGAAATAATTGAACAAACGCAAGACCTGGCAGTGGCATATAAGCCCAATCTGGCATTTTTTGAATGTTTGGGACCAAAGGGCTGGGAAACATTGGAAAAAGTAAAGGCCTGTATACCTTCTCACTGTTTCACGATTGCCGATGCCAAAAGAGGTGATATAGGCAACACATCTACCATGTATGCAAAAGCATTTTTTGAATTTTTTAATTTTGACGCCGTCACTGTGGCCCCTTATATGGGTCGGGACTCAGTAGAACCATTTTTGTCGTATGATGATAAGTGGGTTATTGTATTGGGATTAACTTCCAATCAGGGGGCGCAGGATTTTGAAATGTTGGATATTGGAGGAGAAAAATTGTATGAAAAGGTAATCACAACAGTTGCTTCCTGGGGTTCATCTCAAAACACTATGTTTGTTGTTGGGGCAACACACCCTCATCTTATCAAACAGGTAAGGGCATTGGTACCCGACTATTTTTTTTTGGTTCCAGGAGTTGGTGCACAGGGGGGAGACATGAAAATGACTTGCGAAAACGGTCAAAATCGGGATATCGGTTTGCTGATTAATAGTTCCCGAAATATCTTATACGCCTCTTCAGACGAAAACTTTGGACTTTCCGCCCGGCAGGCTTGTTTGTCAATTCTGGATGAGATGAAACCATTCCTCACATAGTCACTCTTGCATAACTACCTGTTCAATGGCAAGTAAGGGGCAAAAGCGGTTTGCAGTAGTTGATATTGAAACTACCGGAGGTATGCCAAAGCGTGATAAAATTACCGAAATTGCGATTGTTATTACGGATGGTGAAGAAATCCTTGACCAATATGCCACATTAATTAACCCGGAAAGATCTATTCCCCATGAGATTACGCGCATTACCGGAATTACCGATGTAATGGTGCAAAATGCACCTCGATTTTACGAAGTAGCTAAAGAAATAGTGCTTCTTACAGAAGGCGCAATATTTGTAGCTCACAATGTTAATTTTGATTATAATTTTATCAGATATGAATTTGAGAGACTGGGGTACACATTTTCGCGCAAACAATTATGTACTGTTAAGTTGTCAAGAAAGGCTTTTCCAGGACTTGCCTCTTATAGCCTGGGCAATCTGATTCGACATTTTGGAATTCGGGTAGAAGCCAGGCACAGAGCTTTGGATGATGCACTTGCTGCAACCCAGCTATTGCTCAAGGTCACGAATAGTAACCTGGATGAAAACGTGGCTGCGCTTATAAACAGAGGCATCAGAGAAAATAAACTACCCGAGGCCATCCATATTGAAAGACTACATCAGTTGCCGGAAGTAACCGGGGTTTATTATTTTTATGATAGGTACGGTACCATTATCTATGTAGGTAAAAGCATCAATATCCGATCTCGTATTTTACAACATTTTGGACAGATAACGGCTAAGCAGGAAAAATTGATGCGTCAGGTAAACGATCTTGATTTTACCATTACAGGTTCAGAATTAATAGCACTGTTGTTGGAAAGTGAAGAAATAAAGGTGCACAACCCCGAGATCAACAGGGCACAGAAGAAAAAGGATTATCCGTATGTTATCACGACGGCACATGATGAAAAAGGCTACCGTGTGTTTTATCTGGAAGCTGAATGCAGTAAAAAACTCAAAGGTCAGATTTTATCCTATCACTCCAGTATCGCTTCTGCAAAAGGAAATCTGGGCATGGTGCGAGAGCTATATTCCTTATGTGAAGAAAAAATAGATGTAGGCAATCACCGTAGATGTATTTACCATCAAATGGGGGAATGTTTTGGCGCCTGTGTGGATGAAGAAAGTCCCGTAGCATACAATGATAGGGCTGAAGAAGCCAAAGTTCATCTGACAAAAGTGTTTGATGGCGATTTTATTCTTATTACAGAGGGTCGTAACACTGAAGAAAACGGGGTAGTCTGGGTATCGCAAAAAAGTTATTTTGGATTTGGATTTATGGATGCATCCTTCGCTTACACATCCCCTCATGAACTTACAAACTGTGTTGAAAAACGGTTGAGTACGCCAGAAGCCAATCTGATCATCCAACAGTTTTTAAGATCCGGTAAAAATATCCGCAGAATAGAATTATGAGCCGATGATTGCCGCAAGTGAAGATAATATTCCTTCTTCATCAGATCTGCCGGCTATGATAATGTCATTTCTTTGTGTATAGGTAAAAAGAGTCTTTGCTGTGGGTTCGCCAATGGCCACAATACGGGTTCCGGGCTGGGGAAGCTGAGTATGTAAAAAAGCCTGTACATTGAGTGGACTGGTAAAAATATATACATCTGCAACGGGGAGTTGAAGTCCGGATAAGACCACATTGTCATAAACTTTTAGTGCAAAATGTCTTTTATTATTAGGATCTTGAAATCTCTTATTGGAATGGCTTGCTTCAACAAATAAAACAGATTGGTTTTGGGTTATTTTTTTGAACTGACTTTGTTCTTTTTCCAGATCCATGCCTGATACATAGTCGGGTGATTTGTGGGTAAGTTCCTGAAGCAGGGCAGAAGATGCTTTTCCCATGACACCCATTTTTTTGGAAAAGGAACGTTTTTTTGCTTCTTCTGGTAGGCCCTCAAAGAAAAACCGGATTCCCTGTTGTGAATAGAAAAAAAGCCAGTCGGTATCTGGGACGTCGGTAAAGAGTAGCGGGGTAAAAGCAATGCCACTTTGACCTAAAAGGGTATGTCCCTTTTCAGTCACCCTTTGTAAGGGCGAATTAGGACGCAGCTCTCTTGTAATAAAGAGGATCAAAGTAGAAACAGGTTATTCAAATAAATCCTCCAGTTGGTTGGTCTTCATCAATTTGATAAAACACCGGGTAGCTGCAATTACATCAGCTCTTGCATTGTTGGCTGGAGTGTAGGAAGAATTAAAACAGGCCGCATGTAGCTCGGTAAGTGTGGGCCATTTGTATCCTCCTGTTTTGGAAGGCATTTTAGCAAAGTAAGTGCCTTCCTGCATTAAACAAAAACGTTCTTTTTTAAACATGAGGATGTCAACTCCTTTCCTGATAAATTCAGCTGCCAGCACATTTTCATTAAAATTAAGATTATGGCTGAAAATGTATTCGCATTGGCTTACAGATTTATTGAACTCTTCCAGAATACCGGTGAGTGGAACCGCTTTTTTTTCGATATCTTCCTCGTCAATTTTCGACTTTTTACGGACATCCTCATTTAAAGCAAACCCTTCTGGCAATACTATCCGGTCAAAATCTCCAATAGGTTTTAATTGTGCGTCCAATAAAATCCATGAAATATGAATAAGTCTGGGCCAGTTGAATGTGTCACTGAATGGAGCTTTATAACTCGAAGGATTCCCATTTGCTGAGCAATCAAATACAAGATACATACACTATTTTTTTTTCAATTCAAGCAATGCAGATTCAGCCATGCCATGGGTAGTTGATTGTGAAATTCTTACCTTTATTAATGGGGCATTGCTCTCCGGTGCGTAAGCTGCATGCAGGTGAAAGTTTCCAGCTTGGTCTTTTTGACAATAGATCCCTAATGGTACCTGGCACCCACCATCCATTGCCTTGAGGATGCTGCGCTCAACATTGGTACATTCAGCTACTTCATTATTGTGGAGGGTTGCCAGTATTTTTCTGATTTCCATATCGTTCTCCCTGCACTGATAGGCAAGCACACCTTGTGCCGGAGCCGGCACAAATTCGGCTGGATGGAGATCTATAACGGTTAATTCTGAAAGGTCCGCTTCCAGTCTCGACAAGCCCGCTTTTGCCAATAGAATGGCATCATAATTACCCTCTCTCAACTTGCGGATGCGGGTGGGTACATTACCCCTCAAATCTTTTGTGGTAACACCGGGTACTAAAAATTCGAGCTGGCTTTTTCTGCGAACCGAGGACGTTCCGACAACGGCATTTTGTTTGAGTTGTAAGGCAAGTTTGTCATCTTTTCCCCAATTGGCAATGAGCAAACAATCTCGTGGATCTTCTCTGTAAGAAACACCAGCCAGACAGAGTCCTTCCGGCGATGTGGTGGGTAAATCTTTCATCGAATGTACTGCCAAATCTATTTCTTGACTCAATAATGCCTCTTCCAATTCTTTGGTAAAAAAGCCTTTCCCTTCCAGTTTGTCAAAACCAACGTCGAGAATTTTATCACCTTTTGTATGGATGATGATGATCTCAGCTTCAACATGGCAAAGATCCATTAACTGATCCCTGACAAAATTTGCCTGCCACAAAGCCAGGTCACTACCACGAGATCCAATTTTGAGACTTTTTCTGTTTGTATTCATTGTGTTACAAAGGTAATAAATTGAGCTGTTGAAGCCAAATGCAAGCCCTTTTCATATTTATATCATTGATAAAACAAAGAACAGGGTTAAATTGAAATTTGTAATAAAATAAATAAAAATCAATAAAGTGCGGTATTTTGTAGGGAGAAACGTGGTTTTTCCAAATAATATATAGTGTAATTTGCAAGTTGAATTGAAGTTAATGGAAGACAAGCAGTAAAGGAAAAAATATGACCGTCTATACAGAGTTTACATTGGTCGTTTTGGCGGTATAATTCACTTTTTTTGTATTATTTTTGCACCTCCATGATTACAACATCACAAATCTGCCAACTTCTCCATGGAGAATTAAAAGGGGAACCGGACCTCATCATAAAAGGCCCTTCCAGAATTGAGGAAGGCTCAGAGGGCACTATTTCATTTCTTGCCAACCCTAAATATGAGTCTTATATTTATGAGACTCAGGCTTCTGCAGTGGTTGTTGGGAAAGATTTTTCACCAACTCAGCCAATTAAAGCTACGCTAATAGTTGTGGAAGACGTGTATCAGTCATTGGCCAAACTCCTTAGCCTTTATAATCACGAGCCAGAGGTCAAATCCGGCATTGCTTCTTCTGCGGTAATTGGAAAGGACGTAATTTTGGGTGAGAGAGTATCAATAGATCACCAGGTGGTAGTCAATGACAATAGTAAGATTGGAGACAACACATTGCTTTATGCAGATGTTTTCATAGGCAAGGGCGTAGACATTGGTAGTAATTGCATTCTTTTTCCGGGAGTTAAGATTTACCATGGCACAAGAATTGGAAATAATGTTGTTATCCATGCCAATACAGTTATTGGTTCAGATGGATTTGGTTTTACCAAAGACGAAGCAGGAGCGTATAAAAAGATTCCACAAAATGGCAATGTCATTATTGAAGACGATGTCGAAATAGGTAGTAACACAGTAATAGACCGGGCTTCGATCGGAAGTACAATTATTAGAAAAGGAGTTAAACTGGACAACCTGATTCAAATAGCCCATAATGTTGAGATTGGCGAAAATACGGTGATTGCAGCCCAGGCCGGTATTGCAGGAAGTACCAAAATTGGTAAAAACTGCATCATTGGTGGCCAGGTTGGCCTTGCCGGTCATATTCAAATTGCTGATGGCACCATGATTCAGGCAAAATCTGGCTTGTCGTCGTCTGTAAAAGAGGAGAATTCAAAACTATATGGTTATCCGGCTTTGGAGTATGCACATTACCTAAAATCTTACGCATATTTTAAAAGATTGCCTGAATTGGCTGAGAAGATTAAATTGTTGGAAAAAGCCATAGAAAATTTAGAAAAATAAAATGGGTAGAAAAGTACTGGCCGATATTGCCATTTTAAAAGGCAAGGGTCTTCACACGGGAAGAGAAATTGAAGTAAAACTGATACCTGTTGAAGGCAATCACGGTATTAAATTCAAACGCACCGACATGGAGCCGGCAGTTACTATACCGGCAGATGCCAATTATGTGGTGGCTACGAAAAGAAGCACTACCGTCGGCACAGCAGAAGTTAACATAACAACCATCGAACATTTACTTGCAGCACTTGCAGGTTTGGAAGTCGACAATGTGATGATTGAGGTGGACGGGCCTGAAATTCCGATCCTTGATGGCAGTGCCAAACCATTTGTAGATGCAATCAAAATGGTAGGTTTCCACAATATTGAAGATGATAGCCGTGAAGTATTGGTCATCGAAGAACCTATTGTTTTGAAGGATGAAACAACAGGCTCAGAATTAATAGCTATACCGAGTGACAAATTTGAACTGAACGTCATCATTGATTTCCCCAATTCAACGGTTGAGGAGCAGACTGCCATTTTTTGTGCAGGGGAAGATTTTGAGAAAGAAATTGCATCTTGTAGAACCTTTGTTTTCACAAATGAATTGATCTATCTTTATG
>JAGNSQ010000152.1 GCA_017987975.1 Saprospiraceae bacterium | reverse complement strand
TTTTTTAGGCAGAAACAAAAACAGGGAACCAAGCGTACCTATCTTTGTTGTAGAAAAAAAACATCCCTTGCACGATATAGAACCCTACTACCGTTGGCGTGATTATTACGTTGCGTCTGATGACAAACACTCTCCATTTTATGGTCGGGTATACAGTGAGTTACATTATACTGAAAAGATTTACAATTACTATATCCACCCCCAGTGGGATTTTTTTGGGTCGCCTACCTTATACATGAAATTGTTGTTTGTGGATTATGAAGAAGGCTATGCCATTTTGGAGTTTATTGGAGAATGGAATGATTGTATTACCAACGACATAATGTACCTCAAGCGCGATGTGGCCGATGTTTTAATAGAAAACGGCATCACTAAGTTTATACTTCTTTGCGACAATGTGCTTAATTTTCACGGCTCAGATGACTGCTACTATGAAGAATGGTGGGATGATATCAAAGAAGCCGGAGGCTGGGTGTGTCTGGTCAATACTTTTGACCATGTATCTGACGAAATGAAAAGAACCCGCCTGCAATATTACGTAAACTTTGGCAGGGTATTTAATAATGTAGAATGGCACCGAAAACTGCCTGAAATGTTATTTCAGGAAATTTCCAACCGTCTTTCGATGGGCATTCGTTACTTGGAATGAAGTAGCCGTTGGCGATGTACCTCATACATCAGAATGCCCGCTGCTACAGATACATTGAGCGAATCAAAATTGGCAGCCTGGGGAATAAATATCCTTTCATCGGCTTCCTTTAAGGTTTCAGGCGTAACCCCATGATGCTCATCACCCATAATAATGGCAAGTGGTCGACTGCAATCGCAGGTTTGAGCAGCTACGGCACCTTTGAGGTCGGTAGCCAATAAAATCACCCCGTTTTCTTTGAGGATTCTGATCACCTCAAACATGTTTTTTTCCCTGCAAACCGGTATTTTGAGCAAAGCACCTGCAGAAACCCGTACCGTTTCGTCATTGATCCTGGCTGTATTGCGAGCCGTGATAACCAGGGCATCAACCCCCATCACATGGGCAGTGCGGGCGATGGCAGCGAGGTTGCGCACATCTGATACCCCCTCCAACACCATAAAAAACGGATTTTTACCGTCCTGAAACAAATGGGGAATGATGTCTTCGAGGTGCTGAAAATGGATGGGACTGATCAGAGCTACCACACCCTGGTGACGGCTGTGCCCTGCCATTTGATTGAGTTTTTCTATAGGTACCTTGACAAGAGGGATGTTATATTCCTTACTCAGGTGTCTGATTTCCTTCTCTGTTTCTCCCCTCAACTTGTCTTGAACAAATATTTTTTCCATTTCGCGACCCTGGCGGATGGCTTCTACCAACGCGTTTTTACCGGACAATACCATATCCGGGTTTTCCTGGTCTCTTTTTCTGTCCCTGCCTTGCATACAACAAAGGAATGAAAAAGAGGCCGAAGTCAAAAACAAAATGTCGCTAAATTACATTATAAAAAATATTGTCTCTTTTGAGGGCGAAAAGGCATAAGTAATTTGTATTTTGCGCGTTCTTTGAGACAATTATTTTACGGGTAATACTCTTCACTTAAACACAACTAAATCCATGAGGAAACTTTTACTACTTGTGCTGGGAGGATTTCTGGCATCGGCCCTGACCGCTCAGGTGAAATCGAAGTTAGATATTGCACTTCGACACCTTCAGGAAAAACACCAGACCCTTGGCCTGGAATCTACCGATTTTACAGATATGGTAGTGAATTTTGAATCAACTGATGAAAGAGGCATATCTTACATCTACTTTAACCAAACGGTCAATGGCTTTCCCATCAAAAATGCCATTCTGAATTTTACCATTTCGGCACAGGATAAGATTGCCTTTGTGGGAAATACCTTTGTTTCCTGCAAGGATAAAAAAGTAACTGCTGACAGAGTTAGCCTTACAGCTGAAAAAGCTTTTGAGGCTGCAGCCAACCATCTGGGATACAGTGGCATCAAAGCACCAGCCGTAGTTCAACGCAACGGTGACAAATCTGTTTTTGGTCCTTCTGCTCTTACCGACAATTTGGTAACCGCAGAAATGAAGTACGACCTGAAAGAAGGCAAGCTAGTTCCGGTTTGGGAACTCACATTTGATATGAAAGACAATGCAGACTTTTGGGAAATCCGCATGAGCGCGGCTGATGGAAGCTTTGTGAGTAAAAACAACCTAACGGTTTATTGTAATCACTATCATGGAAAATATGCCAAACATGAAAAATGTGAGGCCCAGGCTTACAGCCAGATGCAAAGCCACAATGTAAAAGTAAGCGAAGCCCTGAGTGGGACTGCAACCTATAGGGTATATGCCCTTCCGGCAGAAAGTCCAAGTCATGGCAACCATACATTGGTTACAGACCCGCACTTTCCTGAAGTTTCACCTTTCGGATGGCACGACACCAATGGGGTTGAGGGTCCTGAATATACCATTACCAGGGGTAACAACGTAAATGCCTATTCTGATAAAAATGATGACGATGACATCGATGCAGATGTAGCTCAGCCAGATGGCGGATCAGCCTTGGTCTTTGACTTTGCCCATGATAAAAGCAAAGAACCGGTAGAAAGTCCTGCAGCCGCACAGACCAACTTGTTTTACATGGTCAATATGATGCACGATATTTCTGCACTCTATGGTTTTAATGAAGAATGGGGAAACTTCCAAACCAAAAACTATACCAACAAAGGCAATGGCAATGACTACGTATTAGCCCAGGCATTTGATGGTTTTGGATTACCGGCACCTAAAACAGACAATGCCAACTTTTCGACACCAGCAGATGGCGGAAATGGCAGAATGCAGATGTTTTTGTGGACTGCACCCGGAGGAGGATTAAGAATTGATAGTCCTGATGCGATCAAAGGATTTATAGAAAGTTATGGCACCGCCGATTTCGGAGACCCCGTTCCGCTCTCTACAGAACCCGCCATTACCGGAAGTGTAGTGATTGCAAGAGATGGTGATTTTTCAAATCCAACTTCATGTTGTAAAACCATCACTACCGAACTTACAGGCAAAATTGCATTGATAGACAGGGGCGGCTGTAATTTCAGCCAAAAGGCAAAACTGGCAGAAGACAAAGGAGCCATTGCGGTTATCATCTGTAATATTGCAGGTGTCAACGGCGGAAATGGAGAAGAGATCAGCAACATGACAGCAGGTGCCGTGGTGCCAAACAAAATAGTATCGGTATTTCTAAAAAAATCTGACTGTGATAAAATCAGGCTGCAGCTTAATAGCGGTGTAGATGTTGTGATGACCATTCAGGAGGCTACCTCAAGCGGTCCCAGATTCCTCGACGGTGCCTTTGACAATGGCATCATAGCCCACGAGTTTGGACACGGAATTTCTACCCGACTAACGGGGGGACCATCTAACTCAGGTTGTTTGAGCAACGGAGAGCAGATGGGAGAAGGCTGGAGTGACTTTTTCAGCTTAATTACTACCGTAGAACCAGGAGATAAAGGAAGTGATGTGAGAGGCATTGGTACTTATGCACAGGGAGAACCTATTTCGGGGGGTGGTATCAGACGTTTTCCGTACTCAACCGATATGACTGTAAATCCTCAAACTTTTGATGATATCAAAGGAACTGAAACCAATGCAGCATGTAATGGATGTCATGCGAGAGGTGAAATATGGACAGACTGCCTTTGGGATCTGTATTGGGTTCTTGTGGATAAATATGGTTACGATGCCAACTGGAGAAACTTTGAATCCGGAAACGCGAAAACCCTTACATTGGTGATTCAGGCTATGAAGATGCAAGGCTGCAATCCCGGCTTCATCCGGGGAAGAGACGCCATCCTTGCTGCTGACAGTCTGCTTTTTGGTGGAGTCAATGGTTATACCATTTGGGATGTATTTGCCAGAAGAGGTTTGGGCTTCTATGCAGATGGTGGCGATGCAAACAACTTTAATGATGGCGTGGAGAACTTTGACTCCAACCCTTATTCCATAGCCAAATTGAAGATCAGTAAAGACAACCTGCCACTTGTTAAGCCTGGCGAAGAAGTAACCGTGTTTATGTCAACGGTTAGTCATATACCAGCAGCCCAAAGTGGTGTAGTGGTTACAGACAATATGCCACCGGACTTTACCTTTGTTGATGGTTCAGCTTCTGTACCGGCTACCGTTGTGGGAAGTGATGTGAAACTAAGTTTAGGAGAAGTGGTATTCAACCAGAGTAACAACATCACTTATAAAATGAGGGCGGGAGATAAAAAATCACTGACCCTTGCTATCTATGGTTTCGAGGGTTTCGAAGACAACTGGAACATTGATGGAGCCGAAGGTACCAGCAGCTGGTTCCAGACGGATGTAGCCTATAAATCGGGTGAAACGTCTTTTTACATTTATGAAGAAGAAACAGAAGTGGACCAATTCCTGATCTCTCCTGATTTTGACATAGTAGGTCAGAACCCTGCACTTCGTTTCTGGCATCGCTTCGACACAGAAAATGGTGCCGATGGAGGCTTCCTTGAAGTGTCAACAGATGGTGGTAATGTATGGCAGATTATCAGAGATGGCTTTATCAAAAATGGTTACAACAACGAATTGTCCTACAGCACCTTTGCTATTCCATCTCTAAGAGGTTTTTCTGGCACTACCAATGACCAGTTTATTGATACCTACCTCGATCTTTCACCGTGGAAGGGCCAGACCATTAAAATCAGGTTCCGTTTTGGTTCCAATGCAGAAGGTGGTGTTTCCAGCAAAGTACTCAGAGGTTGGTTCATCGACGATGTGGAAGTAATGGATCTTTTAGTTTATGAAACCGTAGCCTGTGTGACCAATGCAGACAATGAAAACGGATCTTGCTCTGACATCAGAAAGATAGTAATTGATAGTGATGGCATCGTTTCTTCAAAAGAGGTAACAAACAGGATCAATTATGCTGTTTATCCCAATCCGGCTCATGACTACATGGTTGTAGAGTTGGAGGCAGCAAGAGCAGGGGCAGCTAATTTCCAGGTTACCACCCTTGATGGTAAATTGGTTTACAAACAGGCGGTAAAAATCAATGAAGGCAGAAATGTGCAAACTATCCTTACACACACCTTCCAATCTGGTGTTTACTTAGTGCAGGTACAAACTGCAGAAGGCCTTGGTGTACAAAAGATAGTTATTCGATAACAAACTTTCAGACTAATATATTGGCAGGCCGATTAATTTGGGCCTGCCTTTTTTTTTGCATTATCCATAAAACATCTTATTCTTGCTTATGATCCTGCAAGAAAGACCATACATTGATTTTCACACTCATAAGGCCGTACACAATGGCGAAGAGGATGTAATGGAAATTATATCCATGCACCAGCACATCAAAAATGAAACAGATTGGGTAACCCTGGGCTATCATCCATGGTGGTTGCACGAAGTTCTTTCAAAAGAAGCGTTGGATGAGTTAAGTATTGCGATATCAACTCATCCAAGATGCCTGGCCCTCGGAGAGTGCGGCCTCGATGGATTAAAAGGAGCTGCCAGAGAAATTCAGGAACAAAACTTTGAAGCTCAACTTACCATCGCGAGAGCGCTCAACTTGCCCGTTATCATCCATTGTGTTCGCCAATTTGATCGTTTATTACAGATCAGAAAACAATGGCGTGATACCCAATGGGTGATCCATGGTTACCGGCGCAATGCCATCCTTACCCGACAATTGCTGGACGAAGGTATTGGGGTATCGGTGAGTCCTTTTCCGGGTATGAATACTAGTTTTATCGATATGCTTTTTTACCTGCCGATGGAAAATTTTTACCTCGAAACAGACAGTGACCACAGAATCGACATACGGGGCAGGTATGCATTAATGGCAGAATTGCGCAAAATCGATATTTTTGCACTTCGCCGGCAGATGTACCAAAACTGCAGCAATTTATTTCAATGGAAACAATGACCTTGCCCTGGTTAGAACGCACCACGCTGCTCATTGGAGATGAGGCTACAAATCAGCTGTCGAAAGCCAGAATCTTGCTGGTTGGCCTGGGTGGAGTGGGCTCGTTTGCAGGAGAGTTTCTGGTTCGCGCGGGCATTGGTCAACTTACCATGGTAGATGGCGATATAGTAGATAGAACCAACATCAACAGACAGCTCCAGGCCCTGCACAGCACCATTGGCATGGGCAAGGCACGTTTGCTGGAAGAACGATTTCACGATATCCACCCAAGTATTGATCTTGTAACAATTGATCACTTTATGACTCCAGGTGACATGCAAAATCTACTTGATTCAGGCAAATTTGATTTTGTTTTAGACTGCATTGATTCCTTTCAACCCAAGCTGACCTTGCTGGAATTGGCCTACAAGTCGGGCATCAGAGTTGTGAGTTCCATGGGTGCAGGCGGCAAAACCGATCCCTCAAAAATGGCTGTTGCCGATCTGTTTGATACCCATGATTGCCGCTTTGCCCAAAAAGTAAGAAAACAAATGAGACGCCGTGGAGTCGGTCGCGGCATAACCGCTATCTACTCTGATGAACTTCAGCCCAAAGACGCTCTTAAATACACAGATGGCTCCAATTTTAAAAGATCATATTACGGTACTATTTCATTCATGCCCGCCCTCTTTGGTCTCTGGGTAGCCAGCACTGTGATAAGGGAGATTACCTCAATGCAAGATTACAAGTCATTGAAAATCAATAAAAAAATCCCCAAATCAAAAAAATAGTCGGTCAAAAGACACGTTTTTTTGAAATTATTGCAATTTTTCACCACAGGTTTTGAAAATCTTTTATCTTTGCAAAACTTTTTAAAAGTGGGGTACCTTAGCTCAGTTGGTAGAGCATCGGACTGAAAATCCGTGTGTCCCCGGTTCAAGTCCGGGAGGTACCACAAAATCAAAGG
>JAGNSQ010000039.1:14080-26336 GCA_017987975.1 Saprospiraceae bacterium | reverse complement strand
CGGAACACTAACCCTGCTGAGATAAATTTATAAACTACCATTTTTTCCTGAGACCGATCGAAGGTCTCGATGGGGCAATGTTGAATAAGACTTTAGTGTCCAACAACATTGCCCCTTATTATTTTTATCATTGAACTAAAGAATTTGTTTTCTATTTTTCCTATTCATGATTACATTTTTATAAATGTCTTTACCCCCCTACTGAAATTACCACTCCAGGTAACAAAATACATGCCTGCGGGCATGTGGGTCGTTTCCAACAAATGCATTTTAAATAGACCTGCACGGTGTTCTATCCTTGCCCAGTTTCTTCCCATAACATCCGTAATTATAAATTGTCCGTCTTCTTCAATACCACTGCACTCAATATTGATTTGACCCGCAGCGGGGTTGGGATAAACATTGATTTCAGCACTCACTTCAACAGGTTCATCGGTACCTACTTCTGTGGAAGCCACAAACTGATAATTGATCTCTTTCCCAAAATCACCGTTAAATTGTTTGACCGGCTGGCCAAGGCTTCGTATTCCCAAATAACCGGTACCATCGCTGTTGGCCCAAAAACTGAGGCCGTCATCTCCGGTATCCCTGATTTTAAGAAGGTAGCATCCATTGAGGTTTTTGATTGTATCTGTATAATCTTTGTTGGGAGATAACCCTCCTTTTCTTTGTTTTAAAATATTGCCATCTACATCGGTCAATACCCACGATGTTTCATTGGAGGCTCCATTGGTGCGCATGTCTACTATGATGGTAGAGGTATGTTTGGGTACTGATGCAAATGTGGAAGACAACTGATTATTGCCACTATAAGCGTCTGCCTTACCATTGGGTAACGAAACAGAAACCGTAAACACTCCCCCTTCAAACCAGGTGGTAGGTGAAAGCAGTGGCAGGTCTACCCTGACAGATTGCATGAAAGACAAATTTCCGCTCCAGTTAAACTGACTGTTGAGATTGCCATCCGTACCATAATTGATCTGTAAACTGGTCAAATTTTCACTTCCTGTATTTCGGATTTCAACCTGTGGCTGCATACACATAGGGTTAAACCTGCCAAACTCCACCTCGGTGTTGGGTCGCAATATTTTTAGCACTGCGGCATCATTGGCAAAAGAGACGGGTCCATATTCCACCAATTGATGATTGACTATATA
This sequence comes from Saprospiraceae bacterium, assembly GCA_017987975.1. Lineage (GTDB taxonomy): Bacteria > Bacteroidota > Bacteroidia > Chitinophagales > Saprospiraceae > JADKBO01. The sequence goes on along the minus strand of JAGNSQ010000039.1, from coordinate 25,179 downwards.
TCTCGAATCGCCCTGTGCTGTATTGATTCCATAGTCTACATCCATACTCTGATTAGTAATATAAGGTGTAACATCGTATTCTTTCAGATCGGTTGGAGCTCCCGGGCACCATCCTGCACGATCGTAAATCCAGGTACCCCCTTGTGGAAAAACCGGATTGTCTGCACATTCTTTCCACACCTGCCATGACCATTCTGCAGGACCTCCATTGATGTTGAGTGAGTGGGTTTGAGGAATGAACTCTCCTTCCTGGCCATGACCAGTGATGGCAGATCTGATCTTAGCTGATCTTGTGTCAGCATGAAATTTGACATTTCTTTTCTCATAACTGTTGTTGCCAATGATGCTGTTGAATCCTACCGCATTGACCGGCCAGATTTGTCGAATGTCCACAACTTTTCTAGGTGCTGTGCCTGGATAATACAAAAATCGAATATCCATTTCTTCCTGGTTTTGACCCCCAAATTCCATGGTGAGTCGTTTCCTGCCTTTTAACACAGGCGCAAAATCTGAGACATCAAAATTCCAGGTCTTGCCGCCCAATCCAAAATCAAGGCCAATACCATATGGGGTTACAAAACTCATAAGCTCAAATTTCATCGGTCTCTTCTGAAAATAGGTAAGATCTTCTATAAAAATTGTACTATCCGGATCCACTACAATCACATCAATCACCTTACCTTCCTCATCCAAAACATTTTGCTCACCCGACTGCCAATATTGAATGGGTGTTGCTTCTTTCAAATTGTTGTTTTCTACATAAAACGATCTCACCGTATTTCCGGCATTCGCAATGGAGTCCAACACAATTTCTTCATCTTGCTGTACCTGAAAGTTGCCTTTTACAAAGGTGGTATTGGGGCGAAATGCTGTTGTTCTAAAATTTTTAAACAACGAACCCGGTAAAAACGATACCAGTGAAGGGAGTTTACTGAAATTGGCAGCTGAACTTTGCGAGGATGCATCAGCCATTGAAAGTCCATCGACTTCATTAAACTGGTATTGGTAAATCAAATTGGCATACAATGTGTGACTGCCATTTATTTCGTTTTGCATCAAGCCCTTGATGCTGTTGATATCCAGTTCTTTGTTCCAAATAGTAAGATCATCAAGGTAACCGGGATAATTGAGTGATTGATCTATCGAGCCTCCGAAGGTCATTTTTCGAATGTCAATTTTTTTGGTTTGACCGGTGCCTGAGTGAAACAATACCCCATCGAGATAAATTTTCATCAATCCAGTGGCGGCGTTTTTGGTAAAGGCCCAGAAATGCCACTTCCCTTCATAATCTAACATATTAGCAGCCTTGTTAATGCGATTGTAACCCGAACCGTCATTGCCACAGTCCCAATACACATTGCCATTGCTCCAGGGTAGGTGAATCATGATCTGACGATTGCCCTTGTCATCTACCGCTTCAAGGGCCGCTGTGTTGGCGGGGAGGATATCTGGATTGCCAAAAGACCAAAAAGCTACTGTAATTTCATTGTCGATTGCAGTAGCTTCAGCCGCAGGTATGTCAAGAAAAGCAGAACCTTCTGCCTTCCAGTAACGATCTCCTTTGTTACTTACAGCAGTGCGCTCCATCTGGATTTGGTGACCGGCTAATTGAATGGTTTGATTGCCAGCTTCATAATTCATCTCTACTACCATATTTTTGTTTCCAGACCAGGTAAAGCCATTGTAAAATGGCAGACTAAGTATGCCAGAAGCAGGTATCACTACATTTTCATATTTTACTTCTGTAAGTTGGGTGGATGGGGTATAAAAAGAGGATAAGTTATCCGAATCCGTTTCTCCCATTTTAATGCGGAGGTATTTTAAGGTAGCACCTCCCTGGAGAACTTCCCATTCTAAGGCCTGAATCTTCCCGGCAAAGGCTCCCAATTCTTCTTTGGTAAATAAATACAAATGGCGCTTGGGTCCTGCATTCTCGTCAGCCAACCCAACACTTAGACTGCCTGCACCAACCGTCGTTTTCGACTCTCCTGAAACTGATATCAGCTTGACCGGTTTTAAAATTCTTTGGATGTAAGTATGCGTGGGATTAAAAACAAAATTGTACAAATTACCGCTAAAATTGCTGATGATGTGAGAAGGCGCTGTGGCCAGACTGGAATCTATTCGACTCGAATCGGTAACAAAGGTATTGCATGAATAGTCCCACTCTCCACAGCCCTTATTTCTGTCTGTACCCGTAGAAACAAGACCATCCCTACATCTCATGGTATATTGCATGATGATTTTTTCCGCTTCGATGTCCGGAAAATCAATCATTGTATCCTTTTTGTTGGAAGAGTCAAAATTAAAGGTCTTCACTTCGGTGATTTGGGCGAAAAGAAAGCCAGAATTAAAAATCAACAAGAGCAGGCAAAAATGTCTGTACATAGAGCATGAAGTATTTTGGTCAGTAAAAAACAAATATATAAAAAGCCGGAACCATTTGAGGCATCCGGCTTTGTAATTTATGAACCCTAGCGGCTATTACAAATCTATCTTGTAGGGACAACACTCAATTTACTGTGATATAGCTGTCCTCCAGCAGCTACTCCTTGAATTGCATAAAGCCCCGCATTAAGAAATGAAATATCAATGTTCTGCCCTTTGAAAAGTCGGTAATCGGAGAATCTTTTAATGCCTCCTAAGTCAAAAATTTCGATTTTTTCAAGATCCATACTAATACTCAATTGATTGGAAGCCGGATTGGGGTAGACCCACATGTCACTGATGCCTATACTCAAATCAGAAATTGAATTACTACCATTGACCGCAAACCACTGACGGGAGTCATCAGTAGCAGTTGATAGAAAATAAATGTTATTCTGAGTATGGGTAAAGTTGGACGGATTGCCATCAACTCTGCCAGGTACAAAATCTCTGACCAGGGTCAGCTCATTGCCAATAACATCATACTTCCATAGCTCTCTACCTAATTCAAAAGTAAACAGAGACAATAGTAAGTTATTCTCATCCTTCCATGCAAATTCCGATCCCGCCAAATAATTATAACTGGAAGGAATTTCTTTTTTCACTTCAAATGTGCCATTTTGTAGATTAAATAAGATAAACTGCATTTTGGCAGCATTTCTGTCGTGGTATTGCAGCAAAACAGAATCCCCTTTGATGAAAGCTTGTATCAATGCATCTTCTCTTCCTTCCGGTGTGATATCCAATGGACTTTCATCATACCTCCATACCCAGGTATGCTTTTTACCTCCAATTTCTGTTTCAACGATTACCGTTTCATTCACTTCCTTCCAAAAGAACGATTGATAATATAAAGTATTTTCGAAAGGAATATAGTTTACATTAATTTTTCCTTGCTTCTCTGAATGAAAAATTACTTCATTAACACCTGGAAAAGGAAAAGTATGAACAGGCCCCCCCAGACCGATTTCACTGTTATTATAATACCAAGGTCTATCGCCCACAGCAGTAACATCAATCACATTTCCGTTGATGTCCATTTTTCTAATTTTGTCACCGGCTCCAAAGTTACCAGGCAACAAGTAAAATCCGCCTTCGTTATCAGGCAAAATATTATGATAAGTGGCGCTTAAGTTTGCGATCAATAATGTCTGATTTTTGTCGGTATCCCACAAATACAATTCCCTGTTGTTAAGATAATGACCATAATACAATACATTGTTTTTACTTACCACCACATCTGAAACAAAAAGCTCATTACCTGCATAAGTTATCTTTTTTAGTATTTCATTACGGGTATCAAAGTAATAACTATTTGAGTAGTTGCCTATTACCAAAACCGCTCCTGCAGGCTTTACATTGTTGTCTAAGTTAAAACCGCCACCGACATGTTTTGTCTTCAATTCAAGCGTGACAGGGTTTATTTTTATATAACTGATTAGCTGACCCGGCTTTTGGATTAATGCATATAAAAATCCGTTGCTAAAAACGAAAGGTGTACACCTCACAAATTCCACCAATTTTTGGGTACCTTCAACATCTGTAACATAAACAGCATTGTCGGTTGAATAAAAAACTTTATCCCCGTATACATATTTATTATCTACATACGGCAAACCCAAATTTTTTGTCGTTAAAAAAGAAGTTAACAATTGTGGATTTGCTCCCTTTCCCTTGACCACCCACAAATTACTGGAACCATATTGGGATTGTGTCCATACATACAAATATCCTGATAAAGGGTGAGCGTGATAATCCATCGAGATGATAGAATTGGAAAGATTATCAAAATATAAATCTGAAGTATTAAAATTGTTGGCATCAATATCAAACATCTCATACACTGAATTAGAGAATTCTACATTCCTTATCTTAACGGAATAGGTATGACCTGGTAATACCACCTGTGGAGCCTGATAGTTACTTGTAAAATCTGATGAAACCGCAAGCCATTTTTTAAGAATGGGATCAAATAAACTCACCTTATTTCTGTACTCTACATTATCCCATACCGCAAAACAAACCCTTTCTCCTTTGTCGATATTTAATGTGTAATATCCTCCTAAATTTGGTACAAGCATATAGGACAAAGTGTCGCAATTTTGAATATCTATTACAAAATTTTCTATTGCAAATGATTTGTCCACACAATAATACAAGAAACTATCTGCCCAGTACATTTTCAAAAATTCACTTGGCAACAGACAAGGTAATTGCCTTACCCCCTTTTTGCCATCTATATAATATTGAGAACCATTTCCATCATTTACCCAAATTCCTGAATTATTACTGGTCTCAAAAGATTTAATATGTAAGGGCACAGCCCCGGATTTAATTTCTGTTTTAATCTGACCTGTTAACAAATCCAGTGATGTAATGCTGTCCGGTTGCAAACTGTAAATTTTATATTCCATTCTAGTGCCGCTAAAGAACGGATATTGTATCCATTTCTTTTCTTTATAGTTGTATACGCCGTAAAATTGTCTGCCTTCTTTTATGTACCGAATTAAAAATGAAGGGTTGCCCTGAATTTCTTCCACAGCAGCAATAATTGAGGTTTTTTCAATCGGTTCATCATACGATAACAATCCACCAGTTGTGACAGATGAGGCTACCAGACCTTTTGTAAATACTTCAAAAAGAGTATCTCCCTTTAGAATCATGTTGGGTCTATTGGAAAAGGGGTACGATTCATAAACTCGATTTTGATCCAGCGGCTCGTGGTCCCAGATCTGCAAAAGTAATAAACCATTTTCTGTAACTTCACTTACTTTAGTCTCTGACTTGTTCCCCTCAGCCAGGAGAAGTCTTTGATTATCGCTAAGAAAAATTTTTCTGAGTTCATCTGTCTGCACCACATTTTGAACATCCGATATCTGCACCTGAGCTACGCAGCCAAGTACTACTAAAAACAGCAAACCTAAAGTATTGTAATATTTTTTCATGAGCTAGATTTTTAAATAAATAGAGGATGGTCTCCGGCTTTCAGGCAGACCATCCCCAAAACTACTCATTTATGATCAATTCTTTGATTCGTTGGGATTAAATTTTGACGCCCATCGGACATTTAACAAAATCTGCTAAAATCTATGCTCGATGGTAATGCCCAGCCACCTGGGCAATCCCACTCTGATACCCTGGGGTCGGCGACTGGTGATGTACCTCTCGTCTGTGAGGTTTTTAACGCTCAATTGTATGGTTGTATTTATATTCTCTATTGTATAAAAGGCATTAGCATCTAGGGTGTAAAATGCCGGAATTTGGCCATTTCTTCCATCTGCTGAGGCAGCTTGGGTATTCAACTCATCGGCATATTGCTCACCGGTATAATTGACCAATAATCTAAGCCCGGGACCTTTGTGCCATTCTAAAGTAATGGCCCCATTGACCAACCATTCAGGTGCAAAAGGGGTCCTGTTGTCGGTGATGGAAACTCCGTCTTTATTGCGCTCTCCTTTAAAACGAGCGTCTACCCAATTGGCATTGACATCGGCCACCAGTGACATCTTTTGCCATGACAACATTCTTGATATATCCAAAACCACAGCGCTTTCTATGCCCTGGTGCAGGGTCTCTCCCCCATTCACCAACCCACTTCCTGTGCCGCCACTGCTTTCTGAAACCGGAATGACCTGATTGGAAAAAGCCATGTGGTATGCGGTGATCTCCCACTGAAGTCCTTTTGCCAGGTGGGTACGGAAGCCCAACTCTGAATTTACACTTTGTTCTGCTTCCAGCTCATACACTACACCTGTGTCTGAGATCCCATCCTTGGTGCGCGGTGGGGCAAAGCCCTTGTGGATGCCTCCAAAGAGGGTCAACTGGGGTTTAACCTTCCAGGTAAATCCTGCCCCGGGAATCCAGCTTTGTACGGTCCTTCCGTTGGCTACGAAGGTATCCCTGATTACATTTTGCGAACCCACCCTGAATGTCCTTCTAAAAATCTGCCTCTCGTACTGAAAGTTTTCAAATCTCAGTCCGGCGTGAAGGGTGAAGTTGGGGTTTATCCGGGTACTTTGGGTCAGATAGGCACTAAGGGCATTGCCCAATCGGTCCTCGTCTTCTGTCAGGGCTCCCGACTCAGCATCGTATTTGGTGCCGTTGATGCGCTGTTCATCGGCTTTTTCATAAATATACCTGACACCACTCTTCCATTCATGATCCATGCCTATCCATTTATAGTTGCCATCAATGCCGGTTTGAACGCCTGCTACTTCGAATTGCCGATTGCGATTTCCGGTGCTGTTTCGCATATAAATAGCCCCTCCAGATACCGATTCATCTCCCCAGGTAACACCCGTCCAGTTGGTGGGTTTTGCATTGTCAGATGGATTGGAAACAAAGTCTTGTCTCCTCCAGTTTCTCGAAGTGGTATAGGCAAAGGCGGTTGATTTTAAGGTAAGTGCACCGGATATTCGATATTGATGATGGATGCTGGCGTTGTACCTTCGAATTTGAAGCCTGTCATTGGGTGCCATTTGCACAAAGTCCTGCCCTCCGGCTTCGTACATGGTCTGGGTTAGACCAATGTAGGTGGCATTGGAGTTTTCATGGTAAAAGCCTGTTTTCAAAAGTAAGGTTGATTTTTCTGACAACCTCATCTCCAGTTTTGCCAAAACATCGCTAACACCAAAATGATTGGTGCCCAACTGATCTGCTCCCTTTTTCAATACAGATACATGTAGTCCTGTATTGCCAAAGCGGTTGCCATACTGACCCAAAACATTGTAGTAACCACCGCTGCCTCCCTGTACTTTCAAGCTGACTTCTCTTTGCTCCGGTGGTGCTTTGGTAAGGTAATTCAATACACCACCGATGGTCTGGGGACCATATAAAATTTGTCCCGATCCTTTCAGCAGCTCTATGCCCGACATGCGGTCTATGGGTGGAGTATAATACATTTCAGGCTCACCATAAGGGGCAAGGGCTACTGGCACTCCATCTTCCATTACCAGCAGGGTTCTGCTTCTGTCGGGATCAAGACCTCTGATGCCAATATTGGCACGCAATCCAATGCCTTCTTCGTCTGAGACGTGTACACCGGGGCTGCGCCTCAGCACCTCATTTCCAGACAAGGCATTGACCCTCTGCAATTCTTTTGTTGGAATAAAACTGGCAGATCCCGGAATTTTACCGAATAACCGATCCGATTTTCCCAAAATCAATACTTCCTGGCATTGAACGATCTGGTCATTTAAAACTACATCGATCTCTGCGTCTTTTTCAATGGCCACTCTTTTGCTTTGAAATGACAGGGCTGAAATCTCAAGACTATCAGCATGATTGCCAGCCACCTCCAATTTAAACTGGCCTTCCCAGTCAGAGATGGTACCAATATCAGAAGAAAGCACTCTAATATGTGCACCGGCAATAGCAAGCCCTTCTTTATCGCTTATTTTCCCCTTAATAACCTGGCTGTACAAGGAAAATTTAAATATAATTAATTGAATTACAACAATTAGTGAAATTTTTTGACAATATTTTGCAGTGATTAGTAACATAAGTCTTATTTAGATTATTTCTAATTAAAGCCCAAAATTAAGTCCTGGATTCGAGAAAATAAAATTTATTTAGACTTAATCTAAGTAGTATTCATCGCTTTTGAGGATGATTTTGGTCATGATTTGGGTGATTTAGTCGATAAATTATTCAAAAAAGGAACTTTTTAATTCCTTACCACTACTATTTTGTGTGTTGTTGCCTTACCGTCAACCTCTTGAATAGATATAAAATAAATACCCGCTTTCCAATGCGACACGGGTATCAAAGTTGAACCCACTGCTTGACAATTGTATATTAAGTTGCCTTTGTCATCGCAAATAACTACGGAAGCCAAACCTGATAGATTATCTATCGAAATCTGATCATGTGCCGGATTTGGGAATATATTATATACTGAGTTTTTTTCAATAGGTTCTATTGAAGAAACAATACACGATGGCAATTCATCTTTGACTGTATTAAATACATTGTTGGTAGTTACTGCCTTATTGAAATCGAAAAAAATATGCGCTTGATTCTCATACTTAGTACCATCCGCGATACCCTCTTTTTGATTGATTAAAAATCTGATAAATCCCTTGCTTCTGGTTTCATTTATTGATTTTGCCTGCAGATTAATATCTTTAAAATCAAACCTTAAAATACTGTCGTTCGCAGTAACTGCCACCTTATGGCTCGCTTCCAGTAGATAAAATGAAGGGATATCTAAATTGCCATCCAAAGTGTCCAGTATACTTACCTGAAACGCAGAGTCATTTCCCAAATTTTGAAAATTGATCAGGTATTCAATTTTTTCATTATTGAGTATATAATTTTCTTCACATCTACCTCCTGGAAAAACGTGCAGGTCGTTGGGATCGAAACTATTGGTGATTATCTGACATAAGAACTGGCTTACAATATCATTATCACTAACAACTAAGTGCGTTTTCCAGCATACCTCCTCTCCTGCAGGAGCCATGCCATCAATCCTATATTTAATAGCAAGCCGCGCATTTTTATTGAATACTATACCCTCGATGTCAAATTCATACAATCCATTGGGCAAGATAGAGTAAGGCAAATTAGCAGAAATAAAATTGTAAAATTTTGGTAATTCAAGTTGCAATTTTCCATCTGGAGGGGTACAGGACAAATTATAAATATCAATCAACAAATTAGACTCCAATCCGGCTCTAGTTGCGCCGGGAAACAGTGAAATACCAGGTTGGGCTTTGCCTTTTTCAGGACCATGTACGTAAACTTCTCTCACCTGAGTGCAAAATGAATCTTGAGCTATTATGGTATGTATGCCGGAGTTTACCACCGGGATGCTTGTTTGACCAGGGGCCAATGCAACATCATTATAAAATAAATTTACATTCCCATATGGACTTTTTGCAACAACTTTAATTTGACCCGTAGTATCTTCACAGCTTAAGTCTTTGATTTCAGTAATTCTAAGATCCAGCCTACGACAGCTTACATCATAAATAGCAAAAAAGCGATTCCCATTGCTGCTTTTAACAATATTGGCACCCGGTAGGGATGGGTCAACATCAGTATCAAAATAGAAAATGCCTGAAAACAGTATTTTATCCTTTCCCCAAGGTAACATTCTGGTTTCAAAAATACGGGTGTAGGGCAGCATGTGTTGATACCAAATAAGTGAAGCATTCTCATCAAGTTCTCCTATGATGGTATGATAGATTAGATTATTTGCTTTCCTGATTTTTTCACCTGCTACTTCCACTGTAAGCCCGCTACCTGAAAAAAATATGGACTCTTTGTCAAAAACAAATTGGTTAATAAGACTAAAACCATTGCCAGCTTGAAATGGTATTTTAATATAATCCAAATTTAAACTGGGATTATATCTTCCCATACCATATCGATCAAACAATATTTTTTTTCCATTCAATTCATTGATCTCAATGTTAGTACCTGCTTCATTGGATACATAGTAAGCTGAGGTAAGGGCACTGAAATTTCCGGTAGAATCGCACCTGGCAATAAAGCCAGCAGATGAAATATCTTTAATGTCATCTTGCTCAAATATATAGGTAGCAATCAAGCTGTTGCCTACAGTGACAATTTGATTGTCAGTTGCAAGAAACACCAAGCTTGCGTCAATGTCTTTGTAATCACCCGGATAGCCCCAGTTGGTAAACCTTCTGAACCAATTCTTGCCACCTGAATTGGGATCATACCGAATTAAGATACCGTTTTCACCAGCCCCGATCTGGTTGGCAACCTGGCCATAAATGGTGGATGCACCTCCTACTACCCCAGCAAAATAATAAGTACCTTTAGAATCAACAGCTATTGAATTAATAGCGGCTTTTGCTGACGCAGAAAAGGAAAATAAAAACAATCTTTGTCCGCTCTTTTGGTCTATAGTTTCAACTACCGCTTCTTTAATATACGAAATACCTATGTAAATTTTATCAGTACTGATCAACAATTCTGTAAGCTTTGCATTCCCTTGAAAAGTGTGATAAAACAACAGTTTAAAGTTTTTGTCATATTTTGCAAAATAAGCTCCTGTAGTTGCACTATTGACAACCCCCGGTCCAAAATCAAGGTCAAACAACTTTGTGTTGGTACCTACCACATACAGGTTTTGCTCATCATCAGTTTCTATTCTAAAGTTGTCATTGGTTTCAAAATATTTGGCCCATTGGTGAACCTCTAATAACTTTTGGCCCAGTACATCTTGAAGGCAACAAATCAATAAAAAAAACAAAAAGGCAAAATTTTTGAACATGCGTTTTATATTTATTAGATAAAGATAACCAAAACAGCAGTAAAACTTTAAAGACACTAAAAAATTTATCTATTTATCTGATTTACTATTACTTAAAACTTAAATCAACCCATTTTGAAATAAAGTTATTTTGTGTGCTAAAGGTTGAAAATTCAATTCTGGTACCAGTTTTAAATTTTCTGGTCAAATTACTAACTTAGTACATCGATTTCCAATAGGATTGAGAGGTGAACAAAATTAAGCTGATGCATATCTCCATTATAACAAAAGTTATATAAGCCTTATCCGATTTTACAGTACATTTACTAAAAATTACCGCCATGATCAACCTGTCTTCTATTTCCCCTTATTCCAAAAGGATTGCCCTGGTAACCTTTCTAGGACTTTCCATAATTCTATTTGCGATCAATCAATTTTTTTATAT
>JAGNSQ010000039.1:12689-13980 GCA_017987975.1 Saprospiraceae bacterium | reverse complement strand
TTTGGCATTGTATATTTTGACAAAAACAAGATGGCACTTAATTCTCAAATGAATGAAAGTGAAATTGAAGAATACAAAACCAACGATATCAATTTTACGCCTTACAGAAAATTTATGGGTGGAGCCATCTACCTTGCATTTTTGTATTGCCTATATTTTACTTATGGCAAATATTACGGCAGTCCCGTATCCATTACAAGTCTCTTAGGCTTGTTTCTATTTCCGCTGCTACTTAGAATTTTACATCGTCTGTTGTTAGATAAGTTAAATGACACCTACCTTACCACTTACATGGCCTTTTTGTGGGTACTCAAATGGTTGTCATTGATCACCGGTATTTCTACGATTGTTTTCGCCTACCTCCATGGCTGGTACTGGACCACCTTCTGGTCGGCAGTGCTCTACTTTTTAACTACTGGTTTATCACATATAATGACCAACAGTAGTACCAACAATAGTGAAGTAGAAAATCAAAACACCAGACTTAAAAGTGATAAATGGTTTAAATATTTCAGCAACCACGTAGAGGACTGGCGTTTTAAACTTAAAGATTACCATGACAAATTGTTATTTATAAAATTAACGGGCTTTCTGAGTTTATTTGTCTTTCTCCTGGCTCATTGTCCACACTATGCATGGCGAATCAGTCCTATTCTGATTTTGATGTCGTACTTACATTTGTTATACGGAGTTGCCATTCTACTGGTCAAATACAGTGCTTATGCGCGAGAACATTATGCTGCTATTGTAAAACCCTGGAAAAAGACCCTGGCCTTGATGGCAATGTATTCCATTCTTCCTGTTGTTGGCTATTTCGGATATCAGCAATACTTTATGATCCACAAGAGCGATATTTCTTATCTCAATCAGGTGCCTTCTCCTCCAGAAAATGAGATTATAACCCTAGACAACTTCTTGGAAGAAAAAGCATGCAACATAAAAACCAAGTACTACATTGCCAGCTGGGGTGGCGGACTGAGAGCTACCTATTTCAATTTTTTAATGCTCAATAAGCTGGATCAGAAAACACCTGGAGGGCTTATCAACAAAACAGTAGCCATGTCAGGTGTATCAGGGGGGATGCTAGGACTTGGCTTTCACTTTGCAGCTACCAAAGAAGGTGGTCCGCTTGCGTCTGAAATTATGGACCAGATAGGAGCCTTTAATTTTGTAAGCACAGACCTATCCTATTTGCTGGGTAGAGACCAGGTACCCATCAAAAAGAGGCCGGGCCTCCGCGATCGATCCATTACCGGGATGCTCAATTACTGGAGGATCATCAAACAAAATC
>JAGNSQ010000039.1:0-12589 GCA_017987975.1 Saprospiraceae bacterium | reverse complement strand
ATTGGCAAAGGCGTGCTCAATACCGATCGACTAGGCAACCATCTTCAATCTTATTATGAGTTGCTATCAAATGATTCAACTTATAAAATACAAATTTATGCCTTGCCATATAAAGTTCGTTATCAAGAAGTACTGGTCGTTTTGGGCGGACAGCCCCAAGATACTAGCGATATTTCTAAAATTAGGAGAGAAAGTAAAAATCGAAATAAAATTATTCAGGATATCTGCAACAAGGCTTCTGTGGATAAAATGTATAAAAAGAGATCACTGAGCGGGAAATGGGACTTCGCCTACCCCACCCTCTCTCGTCTTTTGTCGCGACCCACCATTAATTATTACAAGGCCATGGTGTCAATGCACCCGGATTTGCAAAATTAAAGACTTGAAGAATCAGAAAAATGAGGGAGCATTTTGAACACAATCAATTTATCGCACCGGCTCCCTCAATATCGTCTTCAGTTTTTGTGCATCTACCTTATTGAAGTCAGACAAGTACACTTCATGGTGGTGGCCATTTTTCACCAAGCCATGGGCCTGCATGTATTGATTGATTTTGGCCAATGATGTCGGTTCTTCACTGAAAGGCCCTGTATGAAGTATTTGCACACATCGACCCGGTGTAAACCGAACCAGTTTTACATTCTTCATTTTTTCATTGCCTTTTTTAGCGAAGGCCTTGTCGGCACCTTCGTCAAATATTTTACTGGAAACCCAATCCGGCATACGAATCATCAATTGATACTGCCATTCGCTGCGCGGTACTTTTACGGCAGATTCTTCGGGAGTCAATGCCACATATTTCTGTTCGTCATACCACCACTGCGCTTCCAGTTTGGGCACCACAAAGTCAAGGCCTTTGTCTTTACACATAAATTTGATGGTGTAGGCGATTCCATACAAAGCTTCCACATTTTTAGAGAATTCAGGGGCAGATGGATCCCCCTTTCCTTCGACGGCCAAATATCCCGCATCTTCTATTGTAACTTCTTCTACTGTGGCCTTGGCCTGATAACAAACCTTGTATTTTTTTGTTAAATCCAATTTTTCCATTTTGCCTGATTTTATAAATCAAAGTTACGACCACAGAATGACAACGTATTGTCAGCAGGGCTGATCTATTTCATCTAGGATACCTTTTAAAATTGAGTCCAAAGATCATTTGGGGCAGGTTTAAAGTTGAATTGCTACCTAAATAATAAATCTAATTACGTTCGCAAAATTGAAGTATAATGTGAAATGAGAAATTCATGTTAACTAACTAAATTTTACAACTAAAAACAAAATAATATTCTGACAACTCAAAATTATTTCAGTCTTTACGATACATTATTTGGAAATGATGAAGATCTTTTAAAAAAATATTTATGTATAACAATAATTAACAGCTAACTCCTATTTTCGTACAAAATATCTGTAATGAATAAAATCATCCTGGCCATTGTCCTTCTTATAGCCATCCCCAATTTATACGCACAGGTCACCAAAATAACCAATTTTCCGGAAGAGGTTGACCTGAAAAACAGTTCTGGTGGCAGAGTTGGAGTGGTAGGCAGCAACTACTTTTTTACGGCCGCCACTGCAGAAGCAGGAGAGGAACTTTGGCTTACAGATGGTACAGAAGCCGGCACCAGGATGGTAAAAGACATAAGACCGGGGACAACATCTACCGATTACGGCAAGTTTACGGCGCACAAAGATAAACTCTACTTTTTTGCCAACAATGGCGCCAATGGTTTTGAATTGTGGTCCTCAGATGGAACTGAAGCCGGTACTAAAATTGTGAAAGACATCAATCCTTCTGGAGGTATAATATCGAGTACCTTTTCTAGCCACTTATTTTCAGATGGGCAACTTTTGTATTTTGCTGCTGTTTCTCCAGGCTTCGGGAGCGAGGTGTGGGTAAGCGACGGCACATCGGCAGGAACAAAACTTCTAAAAGACATCAATACGGGTGCTGCCAGCTCCAACCCGGAAACTTTTTTCAAATTCAACAATAAAGTTTACTTTTTTGCAACTTCTGATATTTTTAATGGTAGTGAAATGTGGGAAACACAGGGTACACCAGCTACCACAAAAAAGGTAAAGTTGCTCAATGACAAGAGTGCCACCATTGGGTGTCTGGTTGTGGCAACCAATGCACAAAACTTTTATTTTGCCATGAGACTTGGCAGTGGCGACCAATTGTGGAAATCAGATGGAACTGCTGAAAATACCAAAATTGTTGCTACACTTAGCCATTCAATATACGAAATGGTCTTACTGGAAAACAACAACGCTATTTTCACACTAAATGGAGGAGATAATGGTGATGATATTTGGACTTCAAATGGCACTGAAGCAGGAACCGCTGTGCTTAAGGACCTAAATTATTTCTTAAAAAACACTCCTTATTCTCTCATTAAATGGGAAGACTCAGCTTATGTTTTGGCCAATGATAAAGACAATCTGCTCCTTGTTAAAACCGATGGCACCCAGGCCGGCACCTCTACACTGGCTGAGTACACCTCTACAACAAGCGGAGGCAGTCAATTCCTCGTACCTATGAACAAAGAATTTTTAATCATTGCTTACAAAGATCACGAAACCGATACAGAAATTTTAACCAGTAAAGGCACGGCAGCAAGCACCAAACTGTTGGCTAACCTCAACTCGATAGAGGGCAAATCCTCCATGCCCGCCGACTTCAGAGAAGTTAGAAACAGCAACATCATTTTTAAAGCAGAAGAAATAGAAGGCGACAGACAACTATATGTGTACAATAGATTTGTACCCCTGGCCGGTACCATCAGCATCACCAACCCAATAAAATGTTATGGAGACTCCACAGGAGTGTTGACAGCCAATTTTAACGGAGGTATAGGACAATACAGCTACCTTTGGTCTACCGGAGATTCAACCCTGAGCCAAAACAATCTTCCAAAAGGTAGTTATTCCGTTACCGTTACGGATGAAGATGGCGTTACAAAATCAGCCAGCATTTTTTTATCACAACCGGATTCCATGAAAATCACAGGCATACTGACACCCGAATCTGGAGGGCTGGCTAATGGTAAAATCACCCTGGGGGTCAACGGTGGTACTCCACCTTTTAAATACAGCTGGAGCAACGGCAGCATTGTAAAATCTCCCAACAATCTGGCGGCTGGCACATACACGGTAACTGTCAATGATGCCAACAACTGTTCCAAAGAAGCTAGTTTTGAAATATTACTTGCCAGCGGCACGGAAGATACCCAAGACTGCTATCCTACCAGCCAACAAAGTGGCAGAGAACTTTATCTCACTACCTGCTTTACTGACGGATCGCTTTGGTTGAGAGACCTCAATGGCAAAATCATCTTACACCAGTTATTTCATAATACCAACGCACGTTTGGACGTATCCAATCTCAGCACAGGCATTTACATTCTTTACTTTGAAAACAAGGAACGCAACGAAAGTCAATTTTTAAAAATATTTATTCAATAATCCTATTTTAAAATTAATCTGTAGATTCAAGTCTCATATGCAACTTCAGGATAAATAAAAAGTAAGATGTTTACCAAATAACAAGTTATCTATTTTCGGGTTCTTCATCTTACTCCTTCGCAAAGCCGTGCTTGTATTTTCAAATGGGTAAAACCAGAACAAGCATTCAAGTCATTTTCAGACTATATATCACTTTAACTTAAGCTCAACTTTATTTTGAATATTTCCATCCTGGGCGATGGGTATCTACAAAAGTGTCAATTGTTCACCTCTTAACAACCACCAACTTCTCCCCCCCTATAACCAAACCATCCTTTTTCAACACCACCATATATACCCCATCCGAAAAATCTGTAACATTAAAACGCATGGTTTTGTGGTGCGCCCCCTGCCAACATATCTTACCGTTCATATCCCGTATCTCAACCATTACATCCTGATACTTATAAGACGATTCTACATAAAATAGGTCTGAGGCAGGATTAGGATAAACTTTTAAATCAATTTTGGGCAAATCCTCTATATCTTTTGAAGAAACAAGGATGTCTGGATCACAAACAGGGGCGCTGTCCAATCTATAATTGGGAAAGGTAGGCATACTGATTGTGCCAGTTGAAGCTACCAGTTTTAAATCATGTTGTACAAAATTGCAAAACGGAAAAGGCTCATCTGGATTGTTGATAACATGAATACTGCGCGTACTACTAAAACTACTCATATATATTTTACAATCAGGGCCCCTTTGCATGATGCCAAAATGTGTCTCAAATGGATCAAGGGTACCATCCCATACATCTACAAGGGTCTCAGTGCTGCCAATATCCTCAACCCACGTATCGTATTGAAATAATGAATCAGTTGCACTCGTGTAGAGATACCTGCCATTGGAAGACCATTCCAAACCATTAAAAAACTGTTTCCTAAAAATTGGATAATAGTCTAAATTACTAAACATTCCAGATTCTCGATTGAAATTAAATATCCACAACCCATCTTTAAAGTTATGAAATGCGTACTTACTCCCGTCAGGTGAAAATTTAGCAGTTCCACTTGATGAAGTATATTCATCAAAAATAGGTCCAATCAATTGAGTGTGATGCAGGTTAATACCTGTTTCATTCAACAAATAAAAATAATATTTATTGTCAGGTGTTTTATCATCTTCATTATTGGCGTCAATAATTACAATCCACCAATCCCTGCCATTGGCATGCTTTACTGCTTGAAGATATCCAGAATTGATAGTGTCTTGCAAAATCAATATATTTTTAGCCGTTACCATACCTTTTCCATTATTGGCATTCATATCAACATAAGTGTAATTAAATTTGGTTAATTCTATAGAGTTTAGGCCGCCTACTACCATTCTCTCCCAGGTATGATGTAAAATGTAGAAATTGTTTTTTGAGTACGGATTTTCTAATATCATTGAATTTTGATGTCCGGTATACCCATACAAACAATCTTCACCCGCTATTAGTTTTAAGGCATTGCTGTAGTTGATACTATCTCCATTTTCGATCACTTTATGATCTTTTCCAGCTATCCTGCAACCATTAAAATAAAACAAAAGATTGCCCTCATCATCACTGATACTGGCATTGGCTTGGCCAATTTTAATGCCCACTGGTACATTAGTCAACTTTCTTACCTTATTGTTAAAATTCAAGAAATTACCACTTAATACTGTATCGTTCACAGCATAGCCGGACCAGGTCCAATTATAATCGTTATTTTGTCCATTTACAACTGACAAAACACTTGCAAAAATAATTAATAAAATAAACCTCATTTTTATAATAAATGAAAGCCCTCCAAAACAACTCTATTTTGGAGGACCATGATAAAAAAATTATTCCATTATAATTAACTTGTGGGATAGTTGTTTCTCGTTTTCTTGAACTACTACAAAATACACTCCATTGTTTAGATAGCTAACATCAATCTTTTCATTCTTGAAGTACGGCTTATTCTCAACTAAAGATATACCGTTTACATCCACAATAGAATAGGTAACCTGTGCTGCGGTAATATTCAATTCAATATAATTTGAAGCAGGATTGGGAAAAATGGTTGTCGAATTTACATACTTTTTGGTGCCGCCCTTCATCCTAGGAGCATCAGTCTGACATTCTGTCAATTCATACCTTGTTTTGTCAAAATCAGACAATAAGGCCCTTGCTCCATATACTACATCACCATAGTCTGTTGGGCACAAAGCAGCCACTTCCTGCAATGCAGCCATTTCAGAGATATCCAACTTAAGCTCACTAAATAATTTTACAAAGGATAATTGTACAGTTAGCCATGCCTCTTCGTAGTTGTCTTCTGGTATAAAAGCATTTATTTCAGACATTATATCCAGAATCAACTGGTTTTCTATGTTCGTACGATCAACAAAAGATCCTTCAAGTGCATTGGCGGCTGTGTAATATATGTTTCTCATATTATCCACATTACTGTTGCTTTCTATAGCATCCAAATAAGCAGTTAGGGCAAGTTTGTGGTTGTCTCTAAGAGTTGGGATTACTTCCTGTGGGGCTAACAACTGGTCAATTTTAGCTTCCACTGTATTCATTCTCTCAATATTGCTATTGGTATATGCAGCAATAAATTGATTAATACAATACGGCTTGTTTACCTCGGGAAAATACTTTGCCAGCAATCTAAAATAAAAGGCTAGCAAATTCTTTTTCCTGATTGGATCCAAAGTGTTGTTGTTTCTAATGGAGTTTATATAATCGCATAATGCCAATAGCCTGTCTCTTGGTGAAGTAGTGTATGAAATGGAGTTGCAAATAGGTGCTGTTCCATTATTCTGAACATCTTTTAACCCTGCCGGAGATACTTGGCTTGAAATCGGAACGTGAGATGAATTTACATTACCGTTAACAATAAATTGGCTATTGTTAATTTGTATCGGTAATAAATCTACTCCCAACAATGCCATATCTCCAAATGGGCCAGTAAATAGATTACCGTGATGGGTCTGGATGCCCAATACACTTTTATCTATTTTAATGCCCACTCTGGTATCGTAAAGATTATTGGTTTTAAGCTCTACGTCGGTCTGGCCGTGTTCAGCCACAATGGCTTCTTCAATTTGAAAGAAATCGTTGCAAAATACAGAACCCACACCGCCGGCAGAAGCTCTTAAACCAAATGCCTCCGTAAAAGGAGAAGGAGTGGTCGCATCAAAATGATTATTGTACACCTGATTACCCATTCCTCCGTTAAGCTCTATGCAAGATTGCCTTTCTGATTGGGATAATAATGAAAAATAATTTTCATTATATACATACCCAGCATTACACTTATTAAATATGGCACCTCCCTGAGAATTGGATGAATACACATAATTCAAACTCAACAAAGGTGAAGTCGTGAAATTGGAAGAAATTCCATAGGAAAACCCAGAACCACGGTCAAAATTATTGATATGATTATCCCGAAAATTAGGTTGCCTTCCCATTCTGTTATAAATGCCTTTTTCTCCCGTTATGGTGTTTTCAGAGATAAACATTTCATTCCTGTTGTTTTCAATCCTTATACCCAATCCATTATCACTAAAATTATTCCTGGCTGCATCATATAATTGATCATTGTACGATGATACACCAATCCCAGAAACAGAGAAATCATTGCCGGATATGAGAAGATTCGATCTTACCGACACAACTCCTCCCATTGTAAAATCATTTATACTTCCACTTCCCATAGATTCAAATTTATTACCCATTACTTCAATATCTTCTGAAAACCAAGCAAAAACTCCCTTGTTACATCTTTTAAATACGGTTCTTTCCTCGGGTATTGCAGATATTAATCGTACATCATGAGCATGATTGAGATACACACCAATTTCCGAATCAGAAAATTCAATATCGTTAAAATCCGCCAAAACTGCATAATCTTCTAACATCAATCCTGTATAATTGTCTTTAAGAATACTAGATCTGAGGGAACCCTCGGCTTCATCTAACAGCTTTATGCCAATGTTGGCATCACTCAATGACAACAATTCAGCATTCATTGTTGCCCCAGATTCAACTCAATGCCTTCCCATACATCACAAGCTTCTGCAACCATATTATAAATATCGAGCAAATTACCCGTTTGTATTTTTATTCCTGCTTCATTGGAAAAATATACATTCAATGGATCTAAAAAAGGAGTACTTCCAGTGTATCCATGCATATCCTCATTCTCATTTATAGTTAAATCCTTATGAAAAAAATGTCTGTCTAGATAATCAAATGTTATGTCAGATGAAATTACAGGATCAAAATGATGGACAAACCTGATTGCCCCGCCAAACATGCCCGAATTTACACCTGAATTGTTCGTTATGTTTGTGGAATTATTCGTTACTGCGAATTGATGGTTGTTTAATGCCCACACATTGGCAGTAAAATTGTTATTGGGAAAAGAGCACTTAATAATCCCACACTTGGTTTCTCCAGTTAAAATTGTCCCGGAAAAATCAAAAGTATAATCTACTACACCATTGGTAACTGGTACAACCGTGAAGTTTTGCAACCCACTATTTTCGATTATGTTGGGAACAAGAGAAAATGCCCTGATAGTAATTGAATAATTGCAATTCATAGGCGTTTCAAATTTGTTATACAGACTTATTACTACATCATATCCAAAATCATCACCACAAATATTGGACAACATTTTTCCGCGTTTGAAATATTGAATTTGGATGCCTTCTTGCCCTTCAGGGCTATAGGTGAAAAAATTATCAGCAGCCAGATATCCAGCACCACAATAAGAATTGAATTGCGCCTTTAAGCATCCTAATGAAATAGTAGTTATAAAAAGAAGGCAAATTAATTTTTTAACAAATAATTTACCCCCCCCTTGATTAAAACAGAATTTAATTTTGATTTCATTGCTAAATATTTTAATAATTAATAATTATTTAAAAATAGATCAGGTGCTACTAGGATAGTAAAAAGGGTGGTATTTCCATGGCAATAGGGTTTATAAAATTTTACATAATCATCAAAATTAAAACAATTAATTAGACAATGCAAGTATTTCAAAATATAAATTGCAATTTATAGTTATCGCGATATAATCAAAACTTATCAAGTCAACCAAATACAATTTAGCTTGTCATATAAAATCGCTTATTATACCTTAAAAATCCAACTATAGCTATAGAAATTTTCCGGTTATGTATTTATCAGGGAAAATAACCTGTAGATTCTATTCATTAGCAATTTTATATTCAGTCTTGGGATTATTAATCAACAATTCACCTTTTTACCCAATATGCCACCCATATTATTACTGAAATTCTCTGGCAGATGAAAAAAAACAACCAACCGAATTCACAAAAATCGATTGGTTGATGTAAGCTAAAAGCAAAAATTTATGAGGCGTATTATCCAATTTTAATCGTCATCACCCTCTTCTTGTGCTTCTATAGCGCCGCCAGATCCAACCGTTGTGCTGCTTCGGATTTCAGTGTGGCGAATCTCTCCACCTGTGGTGCCGACTTGTTTGCCCAAAAACAAAACCATAAAGGCAAATAAGGTTACCACTATTTTGGGATACACTGACAGTTGTTTTTTCCAGTATCCAAAAAATAAGGCGGTTAAGGCCAGGAGTCCCAAAGCGTAGTTGCCAAAGGCAAATACTTCGGCTGCTTCTTCATGGACGTGGATGTAGTTTTCGTCAATACCTGCCAGGCCCTCAACAACTTCTTCTGCACCTTCTCCGGTCAAAAAGGCCGGAAGGGTGGCAAGGGCCCCAAGTACAAAAAGCAGGTAGGCAGCCCTCACAAAATCAGGCTTGTCTACTGCATATGAAATCAATAATATCACCAATGCAGCGATAGGGATGATAATGGGCAAATGATTCAACACCAGATGCCAATGTGCTCCGTTCATAATGTATATTTTTTTGTTTGAATAATAAAATCAGGTAAAATGAAATAAAAACCTGATTCAATCCGGAGGTTGGAAAAATTGACAAACAAACTCCATGGGTCCCCTCAATCTTATATTTAGAAATTCGGCTTTGTTCAAAATCATGATAATGTTGGAAACACCCTCAAAGCCCATTGGTATCAATGCCGTCCAGCCTACCTGCACATTATCTGTATTTTTAAATGGCAGCTGTCGGTCTTTGTCCTGGTCCTGATCGCTATCTGCTTCATGGGTATAATGATGGCTGAGAAAGACATCAAACGAGGTGGTGCGGGAGTTATAGTCGCTATAATGCAAAAAAAGGACAGGCATCTTCAGCAATTCCCGGAAAGGATAAAACTGAAGATGAAAAATAAAAAGAACCGTGTAGGCAACTGTCCTTCCTGACATACTTTCAAAGTTAGCCCTTCTAGCTGCCAAAAAGGGTGACGCCGGTCACATTTCATTCACCCACTTTATTGATTAACAATATTTTAACTTCTCAAATTAACTATCCCACTTTCCAACATATTTTCCTATTTTTGCATCTTACCATAAAAAACAGCCTTGAGCAAAAAAGCCATCATCTTTACTACCATCATTCTTTTGCTGATCATCGATCAATGGTCCAAGATCTGGATCAAAACGCAATTGGAATACGGAACCGGATTCGACATTTTGGGTCTGTCATGGGCTAAAATCCAGTTTGTAGAAAATGAAGGCATGGCTTTTGGCCTAAGTTACGGCGGCGTCAATGGAAAATATGTGCTCAGCATATTTCGCATCATCATGGCCGGATTTTTGGGCTATATCCTGTATAGCCTCTTAAAAGCCAATGAGAAAAAATCACTGCTCTTTAGTTTCAGCCTCATTGTAGCCGGTGCCATTGGCAACATCATCGACTGCATTTTTTACGGTATGATTTTTTCTGAATCGCACTACCATGGCGGCCTGGCACAATTTGTACCCTTTGGCACAGGCTACGCTCCCCTCCTCCAGGGCAAGGTGGTAGACATGCTGTATTTTCCAATGGTCGACACCATTCTTCCATCCTGGCTGCCTATCTGGGGGGGTGAAAGATTTGAATTTTTCAGACCTGTTTTTAATGTGGCTGATAGTGCCATCACTACAGGCGTAGCATCTATCATTCTTTTCAACCGAAGCTTTTTTACCTCCGACAGCAAAAAAACAAGTCCTGCAAAACCAGAGGAAGCTGCCGTTGACCCAACAGGCCAGGATCAATAGTTGGTTGTTATCTCAATTTTTCTTTTGTTTTCTTCATGGCTTAGTGAAAAAACCACACATGGATAGGCCGACAACCAGGAGGCTATCAGCTCAGGCCATTCAATCAGGCAGATTTCACCAGAATCTATGTATTCCATGACACCGGCTTCAAAAGCTTCGCGTTCTGTATTCAAGCGATAAAGGTCCATGTGGTAAACCACGCCGCTACTCGACATGTATTCATTGACCAATGAAAAAGTGGGACTCGATACCTCATCCTGCACACCCATGATCCCACAGATATGACGAATGAGGGTTGTTTTGCCGGAACCCACTTCACCCAAAAAAAGGGCCAGCTTGTATTTATTAATATACTCGATTGCTTTTTGGGCGAGGCCTTCTATTTCATCAAGTCCATAAATGATTTCTTCTTTCACGGCCAATAAATTTAAGCTTCAATTTCTTTAGGGTGCCAGAATACCTGGTCAAAATGCACCACCTTGTCATCCCTGACTTCAATGCCTTCAGCTACCAGTCTTTCTTCCATGGTGGTTGGTGATGGAAACTGCAACTTTCCACTCAGCTCTCCCTTGCGATTGATAACCCTATGGGCAGGCACATCGTTGTTTTTGGGCAAATGATTCAATGCCCATCCTACCATGCGCGCCGAGCCCAGTGCCAGATAATCTGCAATGGCTCCATAAGTAGTTACCCTGCCCTTTGGTATCAGTCGGGTAACATCGTACACCAAATCAAAATAATGGGTTTCTTCCATCTTCCTGCGTTTATTCTACCACCAGAATCGTTGTACTCATTACTGCCTTCTCTGTTCTCAATCTGGCATGATAAACACCCGGTATCAATTTTTGGTCAGCAGGTATTTTCCATATCAACCCCTTTCTTAAGGACGTTGTATTTTCGCACCTCACAACTCTTCCCGCAACATCTATCAAACACAGTTCTGCTCCCGTCTCTACATCATTGCCCTGCCAGTAAAATGAAGTTGATCCATTGGATGGGTTGGGGAAACTGACAAATGGTTGAGCCAATGGCAAATCTTCTGTAGCCACGTCGCACCTATATTCTATGCTGAACTCCTGCTGGAGTTGCTGGATGCCGGGGAAATAACTGATTAAAAAATAATATGGTTTGCCCGCTTCGGTTGTAAAAATTTTGCCGCCAAATGCAAAGTCATGGACAGAAATACAATCCTCGTTTACTACTTTAAAAAAGGCACCCGGATTGGGGCTTCCAACCAAAACCAGATCGCTGCCATCTCCTGTAAAACTATAGTACAGTTGAACAAAAAGATTGTTACTGCTGCACTTATTCAATAAGTTGATTTTGGCCTGGCTGTAATCCAGCTCATATTTGCCACAAATCAAAGGCAGTGCACTTTCCTTTGCCACATGTTGATACCCATCTACACAATCCATTTGCACCCTTATCCTTTTGTTGTTGGGCTGCGATTTTGTGCCTATGCCAATGAGGTATTTTTTATCAGGTACACTGCTGAAAGAAAATTCTGTAGCCAGGCTGGCATAAAATTCACTGCTGTAAAAACAGCCGTTGCTGCAGTCCTCGGCAAATACCACGGAGCCATCCACATCGGGCACAATGTATTTTAAGGTACGGATGCTCCCATCTCCTGTAAAGGTATACCATAGCTTATCAGGATAGAGGGTATCGCAGCTCGGATACAATTCAAAATCTTCTGTAAAATTGTTATTGCGAACCGCTATGAGCTGGCCACAATTAAAAGGCAAAGCTCCGGGACAATTGTCATTGGGTATCGGGGTATAAAACCTGGCATTAAACTTTTCTCCGGTGGTTTGCAAGCCTGCGGTACTTTGAATCAATACAAAATAATCTCTGCCAGGCTGGGTCAATACATCCCACTGCTCACCCACAGGCAAATCGATCTTGCCCAGACACGACAGAGCCCCGCAGCTACCGGAAAACAAGGCCAGTTT
>JAGNSQ010000038.1:21377-26384 GCA_017987975.1 Saprospiraceae bacterium | reverse complement strand
TATAAAGTCAATGCTCAAAACCTGGGTCCGGGCGCCAGTCGCAACGCAGGTATCAGAATGGCCAGAGGACAGTATATCAGTTTTTTGGATGCCGATGATTATTTTCTTCCTGGCAGATTCAACCATGCTATGCAACTACTTTCCGAAAGACCAGAGGTTGACGGTTGTTTTACCAAAGTGCAAAATGTATGGCAAGATGATTTCAGACCTGCTGCTTTTCAACACCAGGAAGTTATCGGATACACAGGATCAGAGTTATCACAAAAAGATCTTTTGTACCATATCTTAGCAGAAAAAGGAGATTTTTTTAGCATCATTGCCTTGCTGGTAAAAAAATCGGCCGTTGAACAAACCGACTTATTGGATGAAAAATTTATCTATGGAGGTGATATAGAATTTATATACGAACTATGTTACAAGTGTTTTTTGGTTCCAGAAAAAGAAGAGGGCATCAAAATTATCAGGCGCTTGCATGGTCAAAACATCACATCCAGCGAAGGTCACAGGCAATTTAACGACCGGTGGAGATTGATTCAAAAATGGCTTGATCATATCAGTGATTATCAATTAGAACCCCGAACTTGTCGGGCATTGGTGCTTCGATATGTTCATTTTTGGTACGTAATGAAAGGGTATCCCAATTCAATGTCAGGCAGGCAATTGATAAAGTTGGGCCTGCTCCTGCAATTGCTGCTGCTAAAGCCATTCTTACTCAGAAAATGTACACTGGGATGAGTCGGTTGGAAGTAAGTGTAATTATCCCAGTGTATCAAGCTACCCTCTACGTAGATCAGGCAGTATTATCAGCCTTACAATTTGATTGTGTAAAGGAGGTGGTGGTAATACTGGATGATGACAGTCCGGCACTTTATGATCTGGCCTCTGTATGGAGCAATATTCACGACCGTGTGATCATCAGGCATCACCCAGGCAGGGCCCACAAAGGTGCGGGCGCTTCCAGAAATCTGGGCCTCACGGTAGCATCCTGTCCCTATATTGCATTTCTGGATGCCGATGATTGGTACTTGCCCAACAGGTTTGATTTGGTGGCTAAGATCTATGATCAAAAATCAGATGTGGATTTTGTCTATGAAGCGGTAGCTACCAATTTTGAAACAGAGCAAGGAAAAGAGTTGTACCTGGCAAGTGGCAATAAGGAGGTTACCTTTGTTACCAGTTCTATTTCGTCGGGTATTAAGATGTTTGAAGCATTACTTTGTAAACCAGATTATGGTTGGTTTCACCTCAATGGTTTAACCATTAAAAAAGATTCGCTTAAAATTCTTTTTGATGAGCAGCTGCCACAAATGCAGGATACTGATTTTATTCTCAGGCTTTGTCTTTTCTCTAATCAGATAGAAGGTGGAAGTATTGAGGCGCCGGTAGCCAAACGAAGAATCCACGATCATAATCGGATACTGAATAACCATCATGAAAAATTAACCTCCAAAAAAAGATTGGCAAACAAATGGTTTTTATTGATGCTGGTGCATACATTCTCAAAGCTGTGCAATCAAAAGATTATCAAAGACAAACTTTCTGCTGAAATGGATTACCAACAGTCAACTTTTTGGGTTTGGATACAACTAAGGCTGAAGGCCATCATTCTATTTCTGACCCATCCTTTGGCTATTAAAAAATTTTTGTCAAACGCTCATTTAACCGAGCCGGCACTTATCGAAAAATAACCAGTCTTTCAGCTTTCTTAGGATCAAAAAACTCGCTATCTCCTATGGCTTTCATCAAATAGACTCCGTTGCCCAGTTTGTTGCCAAAATCATCGGTACCATCCCATCGGTATTGGGTGCGGTTGATGCCCACACGCAATGGACCCAACTCATCCATTGTTACTTCCTTCACTACCTTTCCTGACAAGGTCGCGATTTGTAGTTTCATGTTCTCCGGCAGTCCTCCGGAAAATTCAAAAATAAACTGGGTTGAAGTAGAGAAGGGGTTGGGATAACAGTAGAAATTGGAAAAACTTTTTGCTGCTGCAACCCTGAATTCAACAGTGTACATATTATCACCCGATAGATTTCCGGACTCATCCTGGGTTTGCACCAGCAGGATATAATCGCCATCTTCAAGGGTAGGTGAGAAGGTGATACGGGCTTCATTTTTCCCTTTTTCGTGCTCGAAGGCAAAGCTAAGTCTTGAATCATCCGGACTTAACACTTCTGTTTTACCCGTGGCCAATGTTAGCAATTCGATTCTGGCCAATGTAGTGGATTCCAAATGAAGGTATTTATTTTCATCATTGATGCGGATTACAATATCCGGAGTTGGGGAGACGAGATCGCCGTTGATGATTTTTACACCATCAAAAGTTACATTCATGGCAGGATTGATCTTGTCTGGTTTGATATAAATATTTTTAATACCTGAGTTGTTGGTGTAATATTTTTCCTGTGGTTTTTGTTCTTCATTGACAGAAATCACAATCTGATGTAAGCCATTAATTTTAGTAGTTTCGAAAGTGTAATCAACGGCTTTGGCCTGCACTGCAGTGAGGTTTTGTACTACCACATCTTCACCTATGCTGTTATTATTGCTACTTACCAGTTTAAAAGAAGTTGTGCAACTATCCAGCTGATTTAGTCCCTTTAACTTGATCAATGAGCTCAACTTGAGCGGTTGACCCTGATCAATGGTATCCGGTATCGAAGGATCATTGTTTACCTCCAGCACGAGGTCTGGCAAGCCGGTATATTTTACCGTCCAGTGCAATACATCGGCGGGCGCAAAATCATCCCAGTCAAGCGAGCTGTATTCAAGTCGGATATAGGGATGGGTAAGGGCATTGATGGAGGATAAATCTGTTTTGCCTGTAACTTCACTCAGGTATAAACTTTCTACCCCATTGTTATCAATGGTATAAATGTCTACAGCAGCTTTAATAGGTGCTATCAGAGGCGTCGTTTCATAAATATTCCAGTCGAATTCATCCCAGGCTACTACTGGCCCGATGGTCTGCCACATCTTGCCTTGGTATGCACTGGCTGGCACGACCGTAGAATAGTTGAGTTGATCAAAAGTTGTTTCACCTATTTCTTCATGGATCTTTCCTACATTTTTTTGCATGACAAAAATATAGGGCTTGGGTCCTGATATTTTGTATTCAATAAATTCGGTTGCACCCCAATCAGAAAGTGTGTTGTACAAGCTATATCCCAGGGTATTGAGATCGGTTTCCCATTCCGGGTAGTTGAAATCTGAAGGCACTTTCGAAAATGATACAAACAACATGACATACGCAGAATCAGGCACTGCATCCAATAATTCTTTGACCCCTTTTCTTCCTTCTTTGGTGCTGATGTCAAAGGCAAAAATATTTTTGGAATAGGGCTTGGATCCGAAGTCAGTTGTGCTTGTGTTTCTCCACAGTCCCCTGGATGTCCATACCGTTACATTCATGAGGTTGGCATTTCCTTGATCAGGTGTTAGTGAGCCCCATTTTTCTCCATTCACAGTGGAATAAGGAATATTGAGGATATCGGTGAAACGCTGACTTTTTACATTGACCAGGTAGTTGATGCCACCAAATTTAAAGTGGTTGTCGGGCTGGGCAGACATTTGAAAATAATCGTTTTTCAAAAACTGATAGTAGTGCCTCTGGGTCCAACCTTCTCCACCATCTATCAGGTAGGTAAAGCTGCTGTTCGACCAATCCAGTCCGTTGCCAAGGTCTTTGTTCTCTGCCACTCTCCAGTAATAGGTGGTATTGTGGATAGGAGTAAAATCGGGCTGCCATTCAATAGTACCCGGAGCATCGGTAAAAATCCTTTCTACCATCAATGGACTATTGAATGCTTCGGTGGTGTCTATCTGTATAATGTAGTCTTTGGGTTCTGCTATACTGTTGATCGAATTGGCTACCAGGGTGAATGGTTTGTTTTGGTCAACAATAGCAAATTCGTGGGGATGATTGGCTTTGATCTTGCTGGATAAAACCAAAAAGTTGTATTCAAACTCATTGTTGTCTTCTTTTAATTCGTCTACCTCTCCTGCCTCATCTGCGGTAATCTTGATTTTATTCAAGCCTACAATATCAACGCCCTGTACATTTAGTTTTAAATGAAAACTACTGTTATATTTGGGAGTAGCAATCCTAAGTACACTGGATGAAATCACTTTGTCATTGGGTCCTTTATGACTGACCACAATGTTGATGCTGTCATCAACTGATTTTCCATTGTTTTTGATATCAAAAATGAGTTCAAGGCTGTCTTTTTGGACAACGACCGGATTGGGAATGGTTGTGACCGAATTGGCAGCAATGCTGAAATCGGGTTTTTCGAAGCCGTGGATAATCAATGAAGGATCTCCATGCAGCATCAACTGTTGATACATTGTTGAAAAACCCTCATTGTTTTGAGAGGTATAATCTCCCTTGATCTTTTCTTCTGCGTCCAGGGCTAATTTGCGATAAATTTTTCCTACGGGTTGATTGTAATAAGCACCCGATAGTTCCGTATAAAAATTGATACCCATTGATCCCTGGGTATTGATATAAGCAGATCCGGAAGCTGCCACAAAACCTATGCTTCCTTTATTGGGTGACAAGACAAATTTTTCACTAATTCCGGTACTGGAAGAGCAGATATTGCCTGAATAACAACCCAGCGACAGCAAAAAAGGAAGTTTGCCCGCATTGTTGTAATTTTTGGGGTCATCAAGGGTATAGTCAAATAAACCAACTGAACTGTGACCAAAAAAACAAAGTATGGATACACCATTATTGATGGTTTCAGTAATTTTGGGAAGGTTGGCAATAGATGTTGAAGAAGAATTGTCTTTGTAGTAAGAATTTACATGTCCTCCATACATATCTCCTTCAATGATATTTTTCATTACATTGAGATTGCTTTTGATTTGCAACTGCTCACCAAGATCTCCTCCACCTCCTAAATGTAAGATCTTTTTCAACCAGTCGTTATCATTAGATTTTATTGCTGCATCATGAGTTTTTAATTTTTCCAGATAAAATCCTATTTCTTCCATGTTGGT
>JAGNSQ010000038.1:0-21277 GCA_017987975.1 Saprospiraceae bacterium | reverse complement strand
GCTCACCAAGATCTCCTCCACCTCCTAAATGTAAGATCTTTTTCAACCAGTCGTTATCATTAGATTTTATTGCTGCATCATGAGTTTTTAATTTTTCCAGATAAAATCCTATTTCTTCCATGTTGGTTGCCGCCAGACGACCAATGCTGTATTTGCCATCAAACGACATGCCATCAGAAAACAACAACACATCAGAGGGCGGTGAGCCAAAACTCGGGATAAAGTGGTGGTCATATAAAAGAGAAGTGATCTGATCTTCATTTCTGGTGTTAAAATACTCAAGGCCTTTGCCAAGCAATAATACATATTCCAGTGAAGGCCAGTTTTTTTCAACATAATGACTAAAATTTTTAAAAGCCATTACATGGTTTTCAATTCCATATCCAAACTGATTGTATATTTCATCTACAAAAACGACTTCTGTTTTAAAACTTCCACCTTCAACACTCTCTTTGTAGCGCTTGTAGTTGTTAATTTCATCAACTTGCCCCCCTTTGGTACTGTACATTTTGCGCGAAGTAATGATGAGAAAGTCCGGATTAAGTTGGGTAATGTCTCTAAAGGTAAATGATTCGGCTGTGGTCAACGTGTTGGTCTCTTTGTCCAATACCACATTGAAACCCTGATCAGGAGTAATCAATTCTGCTTTGTTATTGCCTAATTTATTTAATTTATAGGCTTTACCGGCTATAGGGTCAAGCACAATTTCATATTCGTAGTCAAAATCACTCAGTTCTACATATTTTTTTCCATTGCCACTGAACATGGCAAAGGGTACTTCCTTAAAATTAAAGGACCGGGGGTAGATGATACTCAAGCCGGCAAGACCAAAGTATTCCAAATCGGGTGAAGTTATGGTTACATTGTTGGTGTTTTTAAGGTCACTTCCGGCAATGTCAAAAACCGGACGTGCTACCACGTTTCTTTTTTCTGTATTTATTGCCAGCAAATTGTTATTAAGTGAAATACTTTTTCGGTTTTGATTGGCTAAATTTTGGTTGGTAGAAATGTGCATGCCCAATTTGGCAGGTACCCCCGGGCTCAAATAGACATCATACACTTTAAAATCTACACTGGTATAGGATGAAAAATCCTTGGAAAAACCTTCTGAACTCACCATGTTGCTATACTGCAGGTCGTTTGAGTGAAAGGTATTGGGCTTGTAAAACCGATCCCGATAGCAATACTCATCTGTATGCAGGTAGTACAACTCAGATGGAAGTCCATGGTTAACATAATTGGGAGAAACCTCTTCATACCTCAACCCTGTTTGTCCTGTTGGCAGATAAGTTAGATAGTAAGCACTGCTGTCAGAAAAATACGAATCAAAAGGATTCAGAAGATCTTGTTTCCAGTTGGCAAATAAAAAGGTGTCAAGCTCAATGGTGTTTTTTTCTCCGTAAAACAAGATAAAATCCTGATCTCCCACTTGATTGGGAGATGAGAGGTACAGCGGTATCTGTTTGCCGTTTTTAAATATGGCAATTCTATCTGCTGTGCCCGCCTGTATGAGGCCCAGCTGGGAAAGGAGGGCATGGTTTATTTTGTACAGCCCATCATGACCTACTTTTAATTTGTGGTAAGTCTGACTGTGATTGATCCATTCATTTCCGTAAAAAACCTGATTGCCTACCTTCATTTGACCTGATAAAGGATAAACAAGGGCCACTAAAAAGGCAGATGCAAAACAGAAAATTAGGGTATAATTCCTCATGTAATTATGGATTTGGCGAAAAGACAATCAAAGTTAATCACAATAACTACTCATAAACAACATTTTACAGAAAATGATTGTGGTTTTCAGTCACTTTTTTGACAAAAATTAATTTTTTGGCATTTGAAAATGATATTAATACAAATTACATAAATATTTAATATGTTTGCAATTCAGAAATGACGTATGCAGGACACTTTTCGACATAAAGGTTTGAGGCGCAAACTAGTAGACCATTTAAGGCAGCGTGGAATCAGGGATCAAATCCTGCAGGCGGTTGAAAATGTGCCTCGACACTGGTTTATGGATGGCGATTTTGACATTTTGGCCTATAGAGATACGGCATTTAGGATTGACGCTGATCAAACCATCTCCCATCCCTACACGGTAGCCTTTATGACGCAGTTATTGGACATTACTCCGGGTGAGAAAATTTTAGAAATTGGCACGGGTTCAGGTTATCAGGCCTGCATCCTGGGCTACCTTGGTGCTAAGGTATACACCATCGAGAGGCAGCATGTCCTTTTCCAAAAAACTTCAGCTTTGTTACCCAAAATTGGATTTAATGCCATTCGCACCCTTTATGGAGATGGCTTTGCCGGTGCTCCCCGCTTTGCTCCTTTCGACAGCATTGTGGTTACTGCAGGAGCTGACTCCTTTCCGACCCAGCTTTGGGGGCAATTAAAAGTAGGGGGTAAAATGATCATCCCCATGGGAGAAGAAGGCCAACAACAAATGTTTAAATTTACCAAGGTGGATGAAAAAAACTACCACAGGGAAGAGCATGGGGCTTTTCAGTTTGTTCCTTTTCTCAAAGGGGTGTCTATATAAATTTTCTGGACCTTATCACTGCCCAGCGCATGGCTTCGGGCCTTCTTTCATCCAAACATTGAAAGGCATTGGCAGCCTCCTGTGAGGATACTAAAAATCGTTTGGAAACCGGATCCATTTCATTTTCCTGCACCAGTTGGATGCTGTGGCTATGACAAAAGACCTCTGAAATGCGGTCTACCATGCCTCTGTCTTTAAATTCATGTAATTCAATGACCAAATCACTTTCTGCCAAATGCTGCACCGAAGCGGATGTAAAAAGGTTTTTTTCATCTCCTTCAATATCACAAATCCACAATTTTCTGCCGGGCCCACCCCAATGTTGTAAATGTTCAGCCACAGCCTTTTCACTTATAATAGTCACTTTGTCTGCTAGTCCGTTGACTTCCAGATTTTCTTTTAACAAGGCCACATTTCTGAGATCACACTCTATGGCTATAGATCCATTGACAGGTTGGAATAATTGCTGCATACCATTTACATAATAACCCTCACCCGCGCCAAGGTGGATGATGATATTGTAATTGTTCAATAATAATTCATACCAAATGGCATGCAGACAAGCTTCATAACTGCCCGTCAACTTTGGTAAAACCGAAGAACCATAAGCCTGGGTTCTGCTATATTTGACGCCTTTAAATGGCCCGTCATTAACGGTCTTATTACGCATGAGTTGCCCAAACAAATCAGGATTCACCCATTTTTTAAAAGGTTTTTTTGCTACATCCATCCAATTTTTATACCATGGTGTTGATGTTTTGTGTCCATCTTCACCCCAGGTTTTAGCATAGTGATGGATGCCAAGGGTGTTGTCATTTATTACAGCCTGCCCGGGGTCAAACCAGGGTCTTGGATGAAAAACGGAAGAGGGAAACAAATGGATGTCTTCTATTTGCTGTGGCTCATCATGGGGTATCAATTCAATTTCTTCCAGCAACCGGGTGGTGAGTACGGGTGATGAAAGGTTGGCCTTTTCGGTTCCATCAAATTGGTAAAGCAAGTCAATCCAGCATTTTTTAATGAACCAATGCCCTGCTTCCGCACCCATTACGGCATTGTTGACAAAAATTCTTTTTTGTCCATGTTCTTTACCAAAAAAACACCGGAGTTCTAATAAATTATCGAGATTTTTTAACAGCTGCACATCGGTGTCGAGATAGATGCCACCCTGGGTGTAAACAGCCCACAATCGCACCAGGTTGGAAACATTGGCCCAATTCTTTTTTGTAATCGCATTAGCTATGTAAGGCAAATGCAAAGGTGAATTGTTTTCATCCCATTTTATAAAAGCATAATCAGGTAACAACAATTTCCAATCATTGATATAAGCCGCGAAAGTTTCTGGCATAGGCTTTTGACCAAACCAACAATAGTGGATAATTTTAGGAATCATGTTCAATTCTTTGCGTGGCTCCCTGAATATTAATCATACCCAGGTTTATTTTTTCAAGCCCCGGCCCATACTTTTCTTCTACTTCCAGCACTGCACATTGATCATTCCAAAACCAATGACTCATGTTCTCATTGTGACCGCCTACTGCTATGACCCACTTGCCCGGTCGTAAGGTGCATGCAGGAATGATAAACTCGGATGTAATGTGAGCCGATGACGAAGTTTTAAAGGGCACATCATGCAAGGTAAAACACCTGATGCCATCAAAGTAAAGGCTCAGTGTAATTCTGAAAGCCTCTTTGCATTGGTGTACCAAAGACAGTGAAATTTGGACAACAGAAAGTGGCGACACCTGGTTGTTGGCGTCAATGTCTTTTTCATTGACACTGATTTTTTGTAAAGTAAACAACTTTGACCAGGGCCCGTGGAAGGCATAGTTTTTTTCTGTGGCTATGGTATCGAGGTATTGGCTGATGGCAGAGGCAGTATCGGTTTTGGCTATCAGGCAGCCTCTTTGTAAAACCAGGGTCTGAGGGCATAGGCTGCGCAATGCATTCATGGCATGGCTGGCCACTATCACTGTTTTGCCATCTGCAACCAGTGCTTCCACTTTTTCCAATGATTTGTGCTGGAATGCCGCATCTCCAACTGCCATCACTTCGTCGAGCAAAAGGATGTCGGCATCAAGATGAGCACTGACAGAAAAACCCAAACGCACAAACATACCCGATGAATAATTTTTTACCTGGGTATCAATAAACGCTTCTATCCCTGAAAAATCGATGATCTGGTCCATTTTGCGCAGGATTTCCTGTCTGCTCATACCCAGTAAGCTACCGTTTAGCAATATATTTTCTCTGCCTGTCAGATCAGGGTGAAAACCGGTACCTAATTCCAGAAGCGCCGATAATCTGCCTTTGATACCCAACCTGCCGGATGTAGGTCTTGTAATTCTGGCCATCAGCTTTAACAGGGTTGTTTTTCCGGCTCCATTTCCACCGATTAAGCCCAAAATTTCTCCCTGGTGTACTTCAAAATTGAGGTTATCGAGGGCTTTGAAACTTTCTACATTTTTGGAGAACAATGCCGAAAATCCTGATGATTTCCTGCTGCCTGTCTTGACCCTATAGTAACTTTTGGTCAAATTTTCTGCTATGATTACGGATGTGCCCATGATGCAGAATTACATTTGATCGTTGAGACGACCTTCAATTTTTGTGAAAACAAGCAGACCTGAGATTAAAATAACAATTGCAACGGTCAATGATATCCAAACATAAGGTGTGAAATCATACAACGGAAAACAGATCCACCTGAAATATTCAATCAGACCCGATACCGGATTCAGAAAATAAATGATCTGCCATTGCGGTGACACCAAAGAAACGGGATAAGCAATGGGACATACAAAAATGCCCAATCGAATGAGATGGGGTATGCCATGTACAAAATCGTGCGATAAAACCACCAGGATACTGGCCCACAAGGCAAGACCCAGTCCGGTTAGGAGGGCTATAGTTATAAATAGGGGCAGATGAATGACGGCCGTCCATTGGAGATCCTGATGCCACCAAATGCATGCTGTCAAAAACAATAGAAAAGACACGCTCGTTTCGATACTGGCATTGAGCATTTTGGAAACGGGCAATATGATTTTGGGAAAATAGATTTTACGGAACAAGGGTGAAGCCGCCAACATGCCATTGAGTGCTTCTGGTATAAGGGATGCAAAAAAAGTCCACACTACCATGCCGGAGAAGGCAAAGGCATAAGGTTTTATCCCATCAATAGCCACCCCTGCCATGCGTTGAAATACAACGATAAGTATCAGGGTTGACAACACCGGATTGAGTATAGCCCACGTAGGGCCCAGCATAGATTGTTGGTACCTGATCCTGAAATCTTTTAGTGCTAATTGAAGACACAAAGAGCGGTATTGCCAAACTTCGGTCAAGTCAGGCCACTGCCAGTTGGAAGCAGGCATCAGCCATTTGATAGTATGATCATTTTTTCCTGCCATTAAATATTTCTGGTCAGGTTTTGGATGACCTTAAATTCGCTGAGAAAGACCTTGCCAATCACCCTGAATACAGTGTACACCGGTATGGCCAAAACCATGCCCAGGATGCCGCCGAGTTTGGCACCTATCAGCACGACCAGAAAAATTTCCAATGGATGTGCTTTTACACTCTTTGAAAAGATGATGGGTTGCAACACAAAATTGTCAATAATCTGCATAATGACAAACACGCTTAGCACTCGGATCATTTCCGGCATCAATTCTGAATAGAAAGGTGCTGAAGGATTGGATGAAAGGGTAATGACTACGCCAAACAAGGCTCCAATGATGGGGCCGATGTAAGGTATAACATTGAGAATGGCTGCAAAAAAGGCAATGAGCAAGGCATTGTCTATGCCCATAACACGCAATGGAACAGCCACCAGCAGGGTGACAATAGCCATTTGCAGCAGGATGCCTGAAAAGTACCTGATGAGAAGTTTGCTGGTCTGGTCAATGGCATGTGCAGATTTGGCTTCATATTCATTTGGAACCAAAGATTGGATCATCTTATAAAAGAGGCCCTGTTCTCTCAGAAAAAAGAAAGAAATAAACAATACGGATGAGATGCCGAGGATGAGATTGCCAAAGGCACCCACCGTGGCATTGAAAAAATATTGTATCCTTGATGGGTTAATGTAGTAAACAAGATTGCTTTTTAATTTTTCAAAAAAATCAGCATTTTCTTCTTTGTTAGTTTCGTTATTTTGTTGTGAAATGAGGTCAGATGCATCTAACTTCACCGTTATGACAATGTTGCCGGGTTGATTGGGCAGCAGAGAATCTGCCGGGTAGGTGTGTTCAAAAATAAAATTATTATTGAGGCTGTCTTTTTTAGCAACGGGCGTTGATTTTTTTTTCGGCATCAAACCTTTATCTATGAGCCAGTTTTCCCAATCATGAATGGGTTGTTCTACTCCCCCAATCACTTTGTTGTAATCAATTCTGGAAAGGTAGCGCGCCTGGTTGACAAGGGGAGGAATAAATATATAAAGGAGCAATCCTCCGATAAAAACAAAACTGCCCAGGGTAACAAAAGCAGCCCCTGATTTGCCAAGATAGGGCCGCAGACGGGTAACCAGGGGGGCCCCAATCATCGATACAGCCCAGGCTACTATGACATAGGTCACAATATTGCTGAACCAGTAGATAAGCACTGCCGCCACAGAAAGTGGTATCAGGGCAAGGAGGTATCTAAGATTAAATTTCAATAGACTTTTTTACAAAAATAGGAAAAACTAAGCATCCATTGTCAGTCATCTTGGCTGCGCCGCAAAAAGCGGAGATTACGCCGTATGCCCTCATAGCCGGTTCGTTTGACAGGTGTGTGGCCGAACCACTCCTCAAATTGAGACGGATTCATGTTTTCCCAGCCTTTTTTATCAAGAGTAACAACAGATGGGTGGGGGTTAAATTCACTTTCATTGTGGCCTTGCGAAAATCGATTCCACGGACAGACCTGTTGGCAGATATCACAGCCAAAGACCCAGTTTTCCATCTTACCTTCAAAATCAGTGGGTATTTCATTTTTAAGTTCAATAGTAAGATAGGAAATGCACTTGGATCCATCCATTATATACCCTTCCGGCGAAATAGCCTGGGTTGGACAAGCTTCAATGCATCGCCTACAGGTGCCACAGTGGTCTTTAATAGGCAGATCAAATGTTAGCTCCATGTCGATGATAATTTCCCCCAAAAAAAACCAGGATCCTCTTGCAGGGGTTATCAGTAATGTATTTTTACCGATCCAGCCTAGGCCAGATCTTTTGGCCCAATCGCGCTCCAGTATTGGCGCAGAATCCACAAAAACCCGGCCTTGTACATCTCCCGCCAGCAAACGAATTTCATTCAGCAGGGTTTTTAGTTTTTTTCTGACCACTTTATGATAATCCTTGCCCAGGGCGTACATGGATATTTTGGGAGCTGCTGCATCTTCCTGACCCAAGGGTGTAAAATAATTATACATAAGGCTGATGACCGTCTTTGCACCGGGTACCAGCCTGGTAGGATCGGTACGCAAGTCAAAATGATTTTCCATATAGGCCATCTCGCCCTGATAGTTTTGATTGAGCCAGTTTTCTAATTTTGTAGCTTCCTCATCCATAAACTCTGCCTTTGCCAAAGCAATGCCCGAAAAACCGAGGTCAATGGCTTTTTGTTTGATCTGTTGGGTCAGTTGTTGTTTAGAACTCATGTCGAATGAGACCCTGAGCAGGGTGTACCACAAACGATGCAGGAAAATGACCGAATTTTTTTTCATAAGCCAGCTGGATACCCTTAATCTCTTCTTCATTCCATTCCTGCATCAGATGGAGGGTGCAACCACCAAAGCCTCCTCCCATCATTCGGGATCCAAATATGGAGCTTGTTTTGGAGGCTAGCTGCTGTAAATAATCAAGTTCAGGGCAGCTTACTTCGTAAAGATCTCTCAGACCTTGATGGCTTTGATCCAGCAGGCGTCCGGCACTTCGGATATCACCAATGGTGGCACTTAATTCAAAGGCAAGCACCCTTTTGTTTTCTGTAACTACGTGCAGCGCCCTATTGTAAGCCTTACTCCCTTTTTCCAGTACTTGTTCTATCTGACTTAATTCCGCATCCCGAAGGGTTTTCAGCTGTGGAAATTGAACTTTGAGTAGCTCTAAAGCTGATTCTGCTTCAGCCCTCCTTTCATTATAGGCAGTGAAAGCCAGATTGTGTTTGACACCCGTATTGATCAGAAGAAATTGCCATGATTCAGGTAAGGCAATGGTCTTGTGATGCATGGTCCGACAATCCAAAAGCATGGCGGACCCGGTCTGCCCGTTGCAAATGGCATATTGATCCATTTTACCCCCCCGCACACCTGTGCCATGCTCGATGGCTGAGGCCCATAATACTTTGTCAAGGGGGCTTAGACCAAGGTGATAATACTGATCAAAGGTTTCAATCAAGCCACAGCACAAAGCGGAAGAAGACGACACACCTGCACCCATTGGCAAATCGCCACCAAAAACAATATTGGGTATTTGGGTGATTTGGTATTTCTTTTTGATATCCTGTATTAAGCCATGTACGTATAGCTGCCAGCTTCCCTTGGCTGGGAGGGCATCATATACATAGCTTTCATCAAAATCAAGGCTCATGATTTTTCCTTCCTTGGATTCTGACGGTCCGGCACAAAAATGAATACCTTTATCAATTGCAAAGGGCATCACAAAACCTTCGTGGTAATCGGTGTGTTCTCCAATGATATTGGCTCTCCCCGCTGCTGAAATAAAAACTGTGGGTCGACCAAAGTGGGAGGTGTAGTATTCAAAAACAGCTGGTGCGCGGTACATTTTATAATTTTTGGCGCAGGGTGGGAATGATGTGGTTTTTCCATGCCGCAAATTCTCCGGCAATGATTTTTTCACGGGCTGTTTCTACCAACCAAAGGAAAAAACAAAGATTGTGTAAACTGGCAATTTGTAAGGCCAACATTTCACCGGCTTGAAACAAATGGCGAAGGTAGGCTTTGCTGTGTTTTTGACTCAAATGGCTGGTGCTCCTTGAATCAATAGCACTCAGGTCATCCTTCCACTTTGCGTTTTTGATGTGGATGACTCCTTCACTTGTGTACAATATGCCGTGGCGTGCATTTCTGGTAGGTAAAACACAGTCAAAAAAATCGATGCCCAAAGCAATGCTTTCGAGTATGTTTTCAGGCAGTCCCACACCCATCAAATACCTGGGCTTGTCGTAAGGCAAGATGCCACAAACCAACTCGGTCATGGCATACATGTCTTCATGGGGCTCACCTACAGAAAGTCCACCTATTGCATTCATGGCCCTGTTGCATGAGGCTACAAATTCTGCCGATTCTTTTCTGAGCTCCGGATAAGTGCTGCCCTGAACAATAGGGGCAAATATCTGATCATAACCGTATTTACTTTCGGTTTCGTCAAATCGGCTAATGCACCGGTTCAGCCAACGGTGGGTCATGCCCATCGACCTTTTGGCGTATTGAAAATCGCACGGATAAGGGGTGCACTCATCAAAAGCCATAACGATATCAGCACCTATCGTCCTTTGTATGTCCATCACATTTTCTGGTGTGAACAGGTGGTAGGAACCATCAATATGACTTTGAAATTTGACACCTTCTTCTTTTATTTTTCTCATGCCACTCAGTGAGTACACCTGATACCCCCCACTATCGGTTAGCATGGGCTTATTCCAGGCAATAAAACGATGCAATCCTCCGGCTCTTTCCAGTATTTCAAGACCGGGACGAAGGTAGAGGTGATAGGTATTGCCCAAAATAATTTGGGCTTTTACCTCATCATTGAGCTCGTGTTGGTGGATTCCTTTGACACTGCCCTGGGTGCCAACCGGCATAAAAATAGGCGTTTGAATGTCGCCATGGCCGGTTTGCATTACTCCGGCCCTGGCACCGCTGGAAGGGTCTTTGGCTATAATTGAAAACATACAATAATTAAATTAAGATCGATATCTGGAAGCATCCATTCGGATCAGAACGCTAATCATGATACTGAAAATAAGCAATGAAGTACCGCCCCTGCTCACCAGGGGCAAAGGAATACCTATGATGGGCATCAAACCCACGGTCATTCCAATATTGACAAAAGTATGGACAAAGAGGATGCCTGCAATGCCATAGGCATAATTGCGGATAAACTCTAATTTTGCTCGTTCGGCAACCACTACGGACCGGACAATGAGTAAGACAAAAAGCACAATGACCGAAGCCGTTCCTATAAAGCCCTGCTCTTCACCTACGATAGAAAAGATAAAATCGGTTGATTGTTCAGGTACGTAGTTGAGTTTGGTCATTTCTCCATTGAGAAATCCCTTACCGGCAAATCCTCCTGAACCAATGGCCAACTTAGATTGAATGAGGTTGTACAATGGACCTCTAGGGTCGCATTTTTCTGGTCTGAGCCAAATATTGATTCTCTCTTGCTGGTGAGGCTTCAATACATTGTCAAACACATATTGAGTAGTGTAAGAAAGGCTGATGGTAAGGAAGGCAGAAACCAAAATAAGGGTAAGTACCCTGAATTGCCGTTCCTTAACCGATAGCATTGTTGCTATCAATGTACCTGCAGCAGGTACCATCCAAACCACTGATGAATATTGATATTTAAATGAAACTATTGAGGCAATAATAGATGCGATGCCAACACCAATGGTCCTTGGTGAAAATTCAAAATTAAAAAGTAGAAATAGAAAGGCGGCAAACAATGAAAGCACTAAAATAAAAAATGGACTAAAGGTGAGCGAAAACACAAAGATGCCAATTAGAGAAAAGGCAAGAATATACACCAGTCCAGATAGCCCTTTGCGGTAAAGCAACATAAAAAATGACATAAAAACCAAGGCACTTCCAGCATCTGGTTGAAGCATGATCAACAGGATGGGTACCATGAAAATAGAAATGGCGGTGAGCAGGACTTTATTGTCCCTCAGATTATTTTTGTTAAAGCTCAGGTAGCTTGCCAAAGCCAGGGCCGTGCAAAACTTGGCAACCTCTGATGGCTGAAAAGATCCAACTCCCAAATCATACCACGACTTATTACCCTTGATTTCTACCCCTAAAAAAGGGACGCCTGCCAAAAGGATAAGGGAGATAACATAAAAAGGAATAGAAAAGGTGTTCCAGAAATTCCATTCTATGGTGAGTGTGGCCACAAAAACCAAAAGACTGATCAAAACCCACATAGATTGTTTGCCAATCTCGGTGGTAAAATCAAGAAAAGCAAAGGGTCGGGTTTCGTCGTAAGTAGAGGAATACAACATTAACCAACCGATCAGCACCAAACTTACATAAAGTGAGAGCAACAGCCAGTCGAGTCCTTTGTTTTTGATGGCGGTCTGAGCCATTAATAGGGAATTAAGTCGTATTTTTGAATATCGTCCTGTACCGGGATGGCAGCAGGAAACTCTTTTTTAATCTCGGTAAGGAATTGCATCATCTCATTTTTGGTGCGGTAAGCCCCCACCCGGATGTGGTAATAAGGACTCACATGTTTCCATGCTGAAGGCACACCGGGATAAAGTGCTGCAAAACGGCCTCTGATGTTTTCCATCTCCCTTCTGTCATCGGTAGATATAATCTGAATTCGCCAGCCTCTAATTGTTGGTTCTGCTCTGTTTTTAGCCACAAAATTTTCGAAAGCCCGACTCACGGAGGCTTGTTCTTCAAATACCACTTTGCCAGGGACTTGTGCAAAGACGGTTAAATTGACCACAAATGTCAATAAAATAACCAGCCAGACTTTTTGGATATTGCTTGTGAACATAGTACAAAGGTAAAGAAATTAAGGGAAAACAATGGGTACTGACTTTTAGCTGTGAAAGCAACGGCAGCTCTATTTTTTTTCTTTTTTGGGTACAGGATCATTGCCCATACCTCCCCATGGGTGACATCTGCCTATTCTTCGCAAGCCGAGCCAGGTACCTTTGATGGGTCCCCATTCATCTACTGCCTGGATCATATAGTGGCTGCAGGTGGGATTGTAACGGCAGTTTTTACCCAGTAACGGACTCAGGAATATCTGGTACATCCTGACAGGGCCAATGATGAGATATTTGAAAAAATGCCCAATTTTCATTTGCAGGACTGATTTTGTTTATATAAACCTTCTAACTCGCCTAACAAAAAAGAACGCAAAAAAATTCACTCTAAAGCCAAAACTTAAAATTTGGAGTCTCTTTTGTTTTTTACCTTTGATAGATTGTTGAACAACAGGTTGTTAAACTTTATTATTCAGAAAATGTTACAACCGAAACACTCTTTTTAGGCTTTGTCAAAGGTTCCAATTGCATGTTTTTTGATGACATCAACAGCAAGTTATCCGAAGAAGGGCCTCTCAAAGTTGAAAGAATGGTAATTTTGCCAACCAAATCAACAAATGCAAGACCAGGATCCAACCGCATCATCGAGGAAAAATGACCATATAGCACTGGCCTTTGAGTCACAAACGCCAGTGGCTGACGATCGTTTTGAATATGAACCCCTGTTTTCAGGAAATGCTCCTGATACCCAAAAGCTTTCATGTCATTTTGCAGGTTTTGACTTTGGAGCGCCACTTTGGGTTTCCAGTATGACGGGTGGTACTGAAAAAGCACGCGACATCAATCATAACCTGGCAACAATGTGCAAAGATTTTGGCTTGGGCATGGGCCTGGGTTCATGCAGGTCATTGTTGTACGACGATCGGTTTTTTGAAGATTTTAATGTAAGGTCTTTGATGGGAGATCGCCCTTTGTACGCCAATTTGGGCATTGCACAAGTAGAGACCTTGCTGAAGAAGGGAGAGGAACAACGCATGGTAGATCTGGTGGGTAAATTAAGCGCAGACGGACTGATCGTGCACATCAACCCTTTGCAAGAATGGTTTCAACCGGAGGGTGACCGCTATGCAGAGCCGCCCCTAAAGACCATAGAATTGTTGTTGAATAAGACAGGACTTCGACTCATAGTGAAAGAAGTAGGGCATGGTATGGGACCCGCAAGTTTATCAGCCTTGATGCAACTGCCTTTGGTTGCCATTGAATTTGCAGCTTTTGGGGGCACTAATTTTTCAAAGCTGGAAATGATGCGGGACAGTACTGGTCAGGCTGGTCAAAAGTCAGCCATGGCTTACGTAGGTCATACTGCGGCTGAGATGGTGAACTTTGTTAATGAGATCCTTGAAAAAGGGCAGGTAGCCTGCAATCAGGTAATTATTTCTGGTGGCGTCACTTCCTTTTTAGATGGCATTTACCTGGTTGAAAGGTGCAAGGCCAATGCCATTTACGGACAAGCATCTGCTTTCTTAAAACAAGCATTGGGAAGTTATGATGAGCTTAGGCAATATGCCATAACACAAATAGAAGGTATGGCT
The DNA here is from genome assembly GCA_017987975.1 of Saprospiraceae bacterium. Classification (GTDB taxonomy): domain Bacteria; phylum Bacteroidota; class Bacteroidia; order Chitinophagales; family Saprospiraceae; genus JADKBO01. The sequence goes on along the minus strand of JAGNSQ010000038.1, from coordinate 7,409 downwards.
ATGGCCCGCCAGTTTTTGAAACATAAAAATCAGGGGAGTAATGGCTAAAATAATAGCTGGATTTTCAAAACTTACAAAAGCAGAAAAGATAAACTGGCTTGCTGAAAACTATTGTGGCGGTGATAAGGATGCGGAGATTGTACTTGGCAAATATAAACTAAGTGATGAAAGTCTACAGAAGCTACATGATGGTTTCAGTGAAAACACCATTGGCAATTTTGTTTTGCCTTTGGGCATTGCTCCCAATTTTTTGATTGATGGTAAGACGTATGCAGTGCCCATGGTCATTGAAGAAAGCAGTGTGGTAGCAGCAGCGTCATCGGCTGCCAAGTTTTGGCAAAGCAGGGGAGGCTTTCATACTCAAATTATAGATACTAAAAAGGTCGGACACATCAGCTTTACCTGGGGTGGCGACTTCAAAACCTTACAACTTTTTGAAGAAGAAATTAGGCAAGACCTGATTACCCACAGCGCACAACTCACGGCTAATATGGAAGCAAGAGGAGGTGGCCTTCGCAAGCTGTATTTTAAGCAGGTGGAGGGAATGGACCACACCTATCAACTGATGGCTGAATTTGAAACCTGCAATAGCATGGGGGCCAATTTCATCAATACGGTTTTAGAAACCTATGCATCCTGTCTCGAAATCTGGTTTGAACAAAATGCGGAGCTTGTTGAAAGGTACGGCCCGCTACAAATAGTAATGTCTATTCTCTCTAATTATACACCGGAGTGTGTGGTGAAGGCATGGGTTACATGTCCGGTAAGTGAGTTGAATATCAGCAATAATGAGGCAGAAGACATCCTGGCCTTGTCAAAAAAATTTAAAACCGCTGTGGATATAGCGCGTTCTGATGTGTTCAGAGCCACTACCCACAACAAGGGTATTTACAACGGCATAGACGCGGTGGTAATGGCCACCGGTAACGACTTCCGTGCCATTGAGGCATCCGGCCATGCTTATGCTGCCAGAAGTGGTAAATACCAGAGCTTGTCGAAATGCGAGCTTACAAGCGACAGCTTTTATTTTGAATTGGAAGTGCCACTGGCCCTGGGTACTGTTGGCGGGCTCACAGCATTACACCCTTTATCAAAGTTGTCGCTCGAAATTTTGGGCAATCCCGATGCTACTACCCTTATGTCTATCATTGCCAGCACGGGCCTTGCGCAAAACTTTGCAGCCTTAAGGAGCCTGGTAACAACGGGCATCCAAAAAGGACATATGAAAATGCACTTAAAAAACATTTTAGCCCATTTGGCTGCCAGCGAAGAACAAATGTTGACTGCGGTAGACTATTTTTCCGATAAAGTGGTTTCGCACAAAGCAGTCAGAGATTTTTTGGAGACCCACTAAACATCGTGCACTACAGTAAGCCGTAAATGTTTTCTGTAGGCAGTAGGACTCATGCCGGTGGTTGCCCTAAAACAGGCATTGAAGTGCGAAAAATTATTAAATCCTGATTCAAAACAAATGTCTGTAATTGGGCTCGTTGTTTCGGCCAATAATTTACAGGCATGGGTAATCCTAAAATCATTGAGGAAGGCCACAAATGTTTTACCGGTATTTTTTTTGAAAAATCGACAAAACGAAGGTACTGTCATATTGATCAGGGCAGCTACCGCCTCCAGCCTGATTTCATTGTGAAACTCTTTTCGAATAAAGGAAAAGACTTCGTCAAGTTGAGTGGCTCTTTGTGGAGTAGTTTCGAGCACTACTCCGGCGGCATTGAGTAAGTCTACCTCCCGCGATTGAGAGAGCAGGTATAAAATCTTAAACAGTTCGGTTAGTTTTTCAAAATTATTCATATAAAACAGACTTTCCAGGCGTTGGCCTACCTCTGTTTTGGTATTTCCGAAAAAGGAAAGTCCCGACTTCGATTTTTCAAAAAGTCGACCGATTGGAGAGAGTTCGATTTTATCAAAAATGCCGGTTCCCATAAAGTCTTCTCTGAATTGAACGATGATTTCTTTTTTGGTACCCGAAAAACGATCTGTAAAACCAAAATGGGGCAGGTTAGGACCCACCATGATGAGGTCTCCGTTCGAGTATTGGGAGATATGGTTGCCTATGTGTCGTTTGCCGCTGCCATTTTCTATAAAAACGAGTTCAATTTCGGGATGAAAATGCCATTTGGGTGCTATGTTTTCTTTAATACCCGATTCAAATTTTCTCAGGGCAAAAGAATTGCCATAGGAGGGTTCAATTCGTTCTAGTTCAGGATGCTGATTCATGACAAAATATTATATGGCAATGGAAGTATTGATTACACAAAATTAACAAATAATTTGGAATTATATAGTAATAAGGTTAAAATACCACATATATTGGGAAATATCAATGTAGTGCCGTTAGTTTAACCTATATAACTTTGCACCAGAGATTATTACAAAACTTAAATTTTTTAAATCATGAGAATTAACGCAATCACAATTGCCATTACAATGGTATTGGCTACAGCTTCACTTGCGGCAAAGACCCCAACATTTTTGAAAAGCAACGACACACGTTCGATCATTCTGCACCTCAATGAATGGAAATCTGACAAAATCGTAGTTTCTATCAAAGACAAGGCAGGTGTTACCGTATTTTCTGAAAAAATTCAGAACCCAAGCGGAAACCGTAAATACGATTTGTCAGGACTTGCCCAGGGCCAATATGGTTTTGTGGTAGAGGATGGCTTAAAATTGGCAGAGCAGACCCTGGTTATCACCAATGAAGGAGTAGTGGTCAATCCATCAACAGCTGAGTCTTTCAGACCGGTATTTAAAACGGATGCCAATATATGGAAGGTACAAGGTCTGGCGTTGAACCAAACCACAGAAGTAGCCATTTTTGATGAAAATGGAAACAAGGTTTTTAATGAAAAAATTGAAAAACCGGTTGTTGAAAGAGCCTACGATGTGTCAAGACTTGACAAAGGCAATTACACCATAGAATATTCCAACGGCAATGATACGTTTACGCATCGTGCCATCAAGAAATAATGTGGCTTTAACGATTTGAATTTCAAAGCCCTGCTGAAAAGTCAGTCAGGGCTTTTGATTTTTAATAAATAAAATTGTAAAAAAATACAGAGAAAGATTCTAGTTAACTGCCATTTAGACAATAGTATTATTTTACTACACCCGGATAGGAAGGTTTAAATTTTATAGTGGTTGAGATTATAAGCGGTAGCTATTCAAAATAAATATATTTGAAAAATTTAAGCTCTTAGATCTATTTATCCAATAATAGTAAATTTTGAGATAGGATCAAATTGTATGACTTGTTTTATATTATTTACTATACAATAATCATTTTGATCCACCAGTCCCTCTCCATTAGTAAGCAGACAATTTGATTTTAGATCCTTTAAGAATGTAAAATGTAATGGTATTTTATTTCCTTTTTTGTTCTAAGAGCATTTACTCTTTGTATGAATGCATGTATTTGATCTACATTTAATTTGCCCGATTTTTGATATTTAAATTTGGCATCAAGGATTAATTCAACATGTTTTTCATTTGGGTCATCTGGGGAGTTATGTTTTTGTATAGAAATATCTGGTGCTATGCTTGTTTTGGGTGCATAGCTTAATTTTATATTGGTACCATAACATATTTGATATTTGTTTTTGGGATCGGATTTTGATTCTATTTTGAAATAAGACCAACCTTTTTTATTAGCTGGTGACTGTGGGAATATTTTACCAGCTAACTTCTCTGAAATTATAGTTATGTTGTAATTTACACTTAGATCTTCTATGAGTTTCATTAAACACCAAAACTCATAAAGTCTGTCAGCACAATCTGAAGTGGTCGCTTTACCTTCAATAACTTGATAATGGCCAAATGCTTTACCTGATGATTCCCATTTAGTCAGCTTTTCTGTAGCTGTTTTTAATTTCTTAAGGTCAGCTTTATTCATTTAGACTCATTTTAATGTTATTGGTAATGGTGCATTCTTGAAAAGTCTTTTAAATTTTAAATCAACACTTGAACCGAGAAGTTGAATCCCTAATTTTTTAATATTAAAATCCGTTAGATCCAATAAATACTCATTTATAGCGTCTACTTGTGGTTTAATCATTTGACTGCATCGCGGTCTTTTGTTTTCAGTATCGTTTGAGAATCCTATTTCTGATATTTCCACCTCAGAGATAAATGATTTCATCAGCTCCACACTATTCAGTAAGAATAGTGATGGTGTTACAACTGCAAAATCAAGGTATTGTAACAAAATTTTTAGTGATTTATCTATATCTGTCTTACCTGCCAACAATTCAGGTGCTTCGATTGCAACATAACTTATAAATGCTTTTTGGTGCTCCGAATGCATCGCATTTAACACTGTTCCTAAAATGGAACGCTTTAAGTAAATTTTATCTTCAACAATAGCTTCAAATTCTGCATCATAAAGGCGACTGTATTTTCTATTAAAGTGTTTTATTGGATAAGCATAATTTGTAATTCTTCTAAGGCTGTACACATAATCATCCAGTAGTTTTTCCTCTATAAACCCCTGAATAAAAGCAAGTGTAATTGAAATATATTTGTATTCTGCATCCAGATTTTTAATATCAATATTCTCTATTCGATAATGGGTAGTAATTTCCCAAGCAGACGATGTTTTGGCTAAAATCAAGACATCCTCACCAACTTTACCGGTGAAGTTTCTTTTTTGCTCAATTTTAACTAAAGCCTTCAAACCATCTTTATCAGTTTGAAAATAATCCCCTATTTTAAATATCCATTTCATGTAAACATAGAAAAATTATTCTGTTTTAAAAATACCCCCATATTTCGAATCTGGCTCTGCAGCAAATTGTGCATCTTCTACTAAATTAATGTATTTTTTTATTTTTTTATTTTTCTTCTCCCACAGCCCCGCTGCCATTTCCTCCTCATGTATTTTATGATTCAGCTCCAACAACCGTTTCAACACCTCTTTCCTTGCATCAGGGTGAATGGTAAAACGTACCCTGTCATTCTCCGGCAGGTAATCCACTTCATAGAAATCATGATGGAGTTTGATGGCTGGAGCCTGAGCAGTGTCGAAGGCCCAGCCATAAGCATCCAACACCGCCTCATCCATTTGCACATGCAGCTCACGGAGTTTGAGGATGCCTTGTATGGCTTCATCAAATGAAATGGTATTGGGTGTATTTCCTGCCCCGCTTTTTGCGGGGTCTAAATGCTTTTGCAGTGCGGCTACCTGTTTGTCTTTTTCATTTACTGCCTGTGTAGTGATGGAATTGCTGTGAAACAAATTATAGGTTTTAGTGAGCCCCAATTGCATACCTAGCATGAGTTGCCTGCGTTTTTCGTGGTAGGCTTCGCCAATTGACTCTAATTGGTGTTCTTGTTGTGAATTAAGGTTTTGAGGAAAAGGAAAAGGTTCAAAAATATCAGCTGGTTGATAAATCAAATCTGTTTTTAACTTGGTAGTATACTTCCATCCCCAAATATTGTGAAGAGTAGACTGCAAAATTGAAAATGATCCATAATCTTCTATTGCAAAAACTGTCAGATTGGCGTTTAGTACTTGATTTGAGTCCACGAATGAAAATCCAACCGTTTTACTCGTTCTTGCAACTACTAAAGTTCGCTTAGAGGAACTAATAGTGTTATAAAGTTTGGCGGCCCTCTCTGCAAATTGCCACCAATTTTTTCTTCTAGACTCTCTATTTTGTTTAAGCCTTTCTGGCTTTACTAATCTTTCAACAATTTGGAAACATTTACTATATACCCTCGCTTCAGTTTCTGTTAAGTCCTTGAAGTTAATAATATATCTATTTGAAGTTTGATCTGGAGTATTATTAAGATCTTCACCATTTAAATACCGGAATATAATATCCTTATATTTCAAATCCTCCTCTAGCAATTCTTTAGCCTTTCTTTCATCTAAAACGAATCCCATTCCCAATGGAATACTACCCTGAAAACTTTTCCGTTCATTCTGCTTTAATGGATAAGGATTTCCGAGTGCTCCAGCATCGTCCAAGTAAGGTGTTATAATATTGACTTCTTTATCAGCCAAAAAAAATCTGCCTTTCCATTTTTGTTTCGTTATTGTTACTAAAGCAACTTCGACCGCTGCAACACCCGGCCATCTCGTACTTTTGACTGCGTGGTTAATAGTTCCGGCCTGCTGAACAATAATTTCTAATCCGCCTTCCCGTGCACTACCTTGAGCTATAGTATTGGTAGAAATCAAAGATTGAAACCCACCTTGCTTTATTATGGTAAAAATTCTTCTAAAGAAATAAGTCACTAAGTCTACTGCACCAATTGGCGCATATACATATTTAATAAATTCCAAAAAAGGCCCTCCATATGTTCCACTTAATCTTTGCCCACCCAAGAATGGCGGGTTACCCAAAACACAGTCAAATCCACCCTCATGAAACACTTCCGGAAACTCAAGAAACCAATGAAAGAATCGCTGCTCATGTGCTATGGCTGTTGCCTTCGCCACTTTTCTATCCTGCCAGCCTTTGTATCCGCTTAGTATCAGGCGGTAGTCGGCATCGGTCATCAGGTTGTCTTTATTTGCAGCGGTTTTAGGGATAAAAAACTGAGCTACCTGGGTATCGGCCATGGCCTTTAAGAATGTGAAGCCTTTGCCATCAATAAATTTTTGGTAGGCCTTCGCTTTGCGTTCAATTTCTTCAGGTGTGGTTTCGGGTAAACGGATAAAGGTTTTGTATTCGGCCATTGCTTCCTGCACAGAGTTCTCGGTACTTTTTTCAAACTCCGCTTTCAGCTGTAAGGATTTGGCGGCTCTTTCCTTGCGTTCTTTTACGTTTTTATCCCGCCATGTTTTAGCAATGTCTTTATCATCACCGGGCAGGGTTTTAAAGGCTTCATCGGCTATGCCGTTTTCCAGGTCGCTGCGGTGTGCCAGGCCCACAATGGCATCGCCACATTTAATGTGATGGTCTAAAAAGTTTAGCGGTTCTCCCGGGTTATATGCTTCCAGCCATAGGGCAATCTTACACAACTCAACCGCCAATGGGTTTTTATCTACCCCATAAATGCAGTTCCGCACCACATCTTTCATAGCCTTGCGGATGGCCACCGGGTTGGGTTGTTCTTCCTCGGTTTGCACACGGGCAATTTCAAGCGATAACCTCCTGGCAGCACTTAACAAGATGTGACCGCTACCACAGGCAACGTCTGCAATTTTTAAGTTGAGTAGCGATTGTACGGTAGTTTCCTTGCTGGCTTTCTTTTGCTGATAAGGTTTTATTCTATCCTCAATCAAATACTCCAGAGAGTGTTTAATGAGGGGCTGCACCAGTTCTTCGGGTGTATAGTGGCTGCCACTTTTGCCCCGTTCATTACTGGTATCAAAGTTACAACTGTATTGGTCGCTGCCTTCAATCTTTTTTACCTCCAGTTTAAGCTCCAACAAGCCTTCGTACACC
>JAGNSQ010000037.1 GCA_017987975.1 Saprospiraceae bacterium | reverse complement strand
ATTGCTTTTGGCCAATGGTCACATTTGCTACAAAACCAATCAGAGCTGACTTACCTGCCGGTTTCTGACAGCGATCTTCGCCTGGTTTATCACCATAGCGTTTATAAAAATGCGGTAGAAAGGTGGGAGTATTTTGTAGACGCTACCAATGGAGAGGTATTGAAAAAATACCCTTCAATTTGTAAATTTCATAACCATCAACAAGGTAAAAGCTGTGCTAATAAAATAACTCCAACCGCTATGCCAATAACGGAGGAATCGCTTCACAATGGAGTTATAGTAGACCCTCTGGATGGCACTGCTACCGCTACAGCCCAGGATTTGTTTAACATCAACAGAACCATCAATACTTATCAGGTGGGTAACAAATTTTACATGATTGATGGATCGAGATCCATGTTTAAAGCATCTTCTTCAATGCCCAATGACCCACAAGGTGTCATATGGACCATTGATGCTTTTAACACGGCACCTCAAAACAATAATTTTAGTGCTGACCACATTTCCAGCAATAACAATACATGGTCAAACAAAACGGGTGTCTCTGCCCATTTTAACGGTGGTAAAGCCTACGATTATTTCAAAAATGTTTTTAACAGGAATTCAATTAGCGGCTCAGGGGGCAACATTGTTTCATTTATAAACATTGCAGATGAAGATGGATCCAGCATGGGTAATGCTTTCTGGAATGGTGCTGCCATGTTTTATGGGAATGGTGACGGTGCTTTTCAACCCCTGGCCAGAGGTCTTGATGTAGCCGGACACGAGATGACCCACGGCGTTGTCCAAAATACGGCCAACCTTGAATACCAGGGAGAATCAGGTGCCCTCAATGAATCTTTTGCCGATGTTTTTGGTGTACTGATCGATCGCGATGATTGGTTGATTGGAGAAGATGTGGTGAAAACGACAGCCTTCCCTTCGGGAGCACTCAGAAGTATGCAGGATCCGCACAATGGGGCTTCCACCAATGATTTTAATCGCGGATGGCAGCCTAAAAAATACACAGAAAGATTCAAAGGTGCTGAAGACGACGGTGGGGTGCACATCAATAGTGGCATCCCCAATCACGCCTTTTTCCTGTTTGCTTCGAATGTAGGCAAAGACAAGGCAGAAAAAGTTTATTACAAAGCCCTGGATCAGTACCTCACCAAATCCTCACAATTTATTGATTGTCGAATAGCAGTAATCAGGGCCGCTCGGGAAGAATACGGAGACGCAGCTGCCAATGCGGCAGCTGCTGCCTTTGATGCAGTTGAAGTGTTTGGAGGACAGGGCGGAAATTATGAAAACAATGTTGACATAAATCCTGGTGATGATCTTATCCTTTTTACTTCGGAAGACAAAGAAAAACTTTATATCTATACAGCAGATGGCAATGCAGTTGCCAATCCATTGACAAATACCAATCCTATTAGCAAGCCAAGTATTTCTGATGATGGAAGCTTGATTGTCTTTGTGGCGGAAGACCAGAAAATTCACTATGTTGAAATTAACTGGCAGGCTGGAACCGCAGAAGAAAATATCCTTCCAGCTTCCGGCAGTTGGAGAAATGCGGCTATTTCTAAAGATGGCACGAAACTGGCAGCCTTGAGGTCAACTGAAGAAAACTTCATGGTCATCTTTGACTTGACAACAGGATCCGGAGCCAATTTTGAATTGATAAATCCAACTTTTTCTACGGGAGTTACCACCGGTGAGGTTTTGTATGCGGATGCCATGGAATGGGATTTTTCTGGTGAATATGTTATGTATGATGCCATCAATAGAGTAGAATCCAATTCTGGATTTGACATTGAATTTTGGGACATAGGATTCATAAAAGTATGGAATAACAGCAGTAAAAATTTTGCACTTCCTGATCAGATTGAAAAATTGTTCCCTGCTTTGGATGAGGGCCTGAGTGTAGGAAATCCAACTTTTTCTAAAAATAGTCCTTATATTATTGCCTTTGATTATCTTGAAGACGATAATTTTTATATCCTGGGAGCCAATATTGAAGATGGTGAGGTTGGTCTGGTATATGAAAACACAGACATAGGTTATCCGAGTTTCTCAAGGGCAGACAATGCAATTATTTTTAATGAGTCAGGTTTTTTCGGAACAGATCTCAGCATCATCGAACTGGAAAGTGATAAAATCACATCCAAATCAGGATCAGAATTTGTGTATGCAGAGGGCTATAGCTGGGGGGTATGGTTTAGCAATGGTGAAAGAAAAGTAACCGCTGTGGCAGAAGTGAATGCTGATAGGGCAGATTTAAGATTAGCACCAAATCCGGTTAAAGATCAATTGTTGCTTACGGTTCCTGATACTGGATTTAAGCCATTAAACATTGAGATTTTTGATCTCACGGGCAAACTGGTGCAAAGTCAAAGCTGGCCGACTTCGCAAAAGACAGTTGGTATTGGGGTAGAATCTATGAAGGCAGGTGCATATATAGTAAGGTGTACATCTGTTGATGCAGCACCATTGGTTAAAAAGTTTATTAAGCAGTAATATATTGCTCATCCATAATTGGCCTGCTTTCTATAACAGAATATCATGAAAGTACTGGTAATTAGATTTAGTTCTATTGGCGACATCCTGGTATGCACTCCGGTTTTGCGTTGTGTGAAACAGCAATGGAAAGCTGAACTGACTTTTTTGACCGGACAAAAGTTCAAATCTCTTTTAAGTGATAATCCGTACATAGATCACTTTCAAACCGATGAATTGGGGTGGAAGGAAACCAGGAAGTGGATTGCAGCGGAAGGTTTTGATCTTATCGTTGACCTGCATAAAAACAGAAAGTCGATGCTGATGACCCTGGCCAATGGATCTCGAGTGGTTCGTTACAATAAACTCAACTGGCTAAAATGGTGGTATGTGCAAACCAAACAAAATGTGTTGCCACCCATGCATTTGGTTGACCGGTATTTTGAAGCGCTGGCTCCCTTTGGTCTTGTCAATGATGGTATGGGTCTTGACTATCATGTAGCAAGCCTCCCAGCAGATATCCAGCTGCCTCTTGAGTACAATGTATTGATATTAGGAGCAGCACATAAAACAAAAAGAATACCCCTTCAGCAATGCCATTTATGGATAGAAAGTGCTCGTTACCCTGTGGTCTGTCTTGGGGGAAATGATGTATCAGAAGAAGGGGCAATTTTAGCAAAAGCGCACCCAAATAGAGTTATGGATCTCACCGGTAAACTGACTTTAGCCCAATCAGGCAATGTATTACAGAAGGCAGCAGGCATACTCACCGGTGATACCGGCATGATGCACATGGCTGCAGCACTTAAAAAAGAAGTCAGGGTTTTGTGGGGCAATACAACCCCGGCCTTTGGCATGTATCCTTATTACGGAGGGTTAAATCAAATGTCCTGGATTTCTGATGAAGTTGCCGGGCTCAATTGTCGACCCTGCTCAAAATTGGGCTTCAACTCGTGTCCGAAGGGGCATTTCAGCTGTATGTTACAGCATAAACCAATGCCCTGGTAAGGTTTAAAATTATTTTTAAATAAAATGGAACTTTTTTAGATCATTATTTGTTACGAAAACATGAATTTGGTAAAAGAGATATCAGAAAAATTCGGATTTGGCGTCTGTAATTATCTATCAGCCAAAGTGGGCATCCATGCTTCCCGTGTTCGGTTGTATTTTATTTATCTGAGCTTTGTTACTTTTGGAAGCCCAATTTTTATCTACCTCATTCTGGCTTTTTGGGTCAATGTGAAAAAGTATGTCAGAGATTACTTTTCACTGTCCCAGCATTAAAATTCCTGTTATATTTCTTTTTATCAAGTCCTGAATACGTACTGTATTAGGTTCGATCCCATTTTTAATGCCTTAAGTCTGATTTCTTCGGGATCTTTGTGGACATCTCTGTCTTCCCATCCATCACCAAGGTCACATTCAACGGAATAAAAACAAACCAATCTGCCTTCCCATATAAGTCCATATCCCCTCGGTGCCTTGTCATCGTGTTTGTGTATCTTGGGTAAGCCCCCTGGAAAATCAAATTTTTGGTGATAAATGCCATGGTTAAAAGGCAATTCTACAAATTCAAGTTCAGGAAAAACCTTTTTCATAGCCGGCCTGACAAAAGGATCCATGCCGTAATTGTCATCTATATGAAGAAAACCACCTGAAAGCAAATAATTGCGCAAATTCGAAGCCTCTGCATTAGAAAATACTACATTGCCATGCCCTGTCATGTGTACAAACGCATGGTTGAACAAATTAGCACTTCCTACTTCTACGGTCTCATAGGAGGGATCAAAATTGGTGTTGAGGTTTTTATTGCAAAATAGCGCAAGGTTTGCCAATGCCGTTGGATTGGCGTACCAGTCACCCCCTCCATTGTATTTCAACAAGGCAAGTTTGATACTGGGAGCTCTAAAAGATGCCAGGGTCATCACTACCACACCGGTAAGAAGTACTATTGAAATATGACGGATGCGAAGATTTTTGATCAAGGTAATTTTATTTGAAATGCGAATATACTATGATTGGGTCAATTGGGCTTTTTAAGCAGCGGGTTTTGAAGATAACTGGTATCGGTAAGGGTATGTAAAAATGCTACCAAAGCCTCTTTGTGAAATGGCGTCAGCTCCAGATTTCTGATAAGGGGGTCCTTATTGGGTGAGCTCTTTCCATGACCATTGTAGTGGTTTAATACTTCATCTATGGTTTTTAAACTTCCATCGTGCATATAGGGTGCAGAAAACATGATGTTTCTTAAGGTTGGCGCCCTCATTTTTCCATTATCTGCCAATTGCCCTGTCACTGCCCCTCTTCCGGCATCTTTGAACCCATTGAGGTCTGAAGTAGCTTGTAGCCCATTGTTAAAAAAAGCGTCTGCAGTTGCTAAATCGAGGGTGTGGCAATGATGGCATTCGGCATCGGGCAGGTCTGACCCTTCCAGGTCAATGAATAAGCTGAATCCAATAAGTTCCAGGTCGTCAAACTTTTCTTTGCCTTGCACTACTCTGTCATACTTGCTGTTGACACTTAAAATAATTCTTTGAAACTGAGCCAGAGATTTTGCTGCCAGCTCTTTGGTTATTTCGCTTTTATTTTGAATGCCAAATGCCTTCCTGAAAAGGGTAGGGTAGTTTTCATGATTGCGTAGCTTATTTTCTACGTCAGGCCAATTGGCGTGTAATTCAATAGGATCTGTGACAGGTAAGAGGGCTTGATTCTCAAGTGTTTTTGATCTACCATCCCAAAACAAGCCGTTTTTGGTAAACCCAACATTGACAAGGCTCATGGAACTTCTTCTGCCTGCAATACCATCAATTCCAAAACTGACTGAAAGCCCATCGGTAAAAGCCTTATCCGGATGATGGCAGGATGCACAGCTCATGGTGCCATTGCCGGATAAAATATTGTCGTAAAACAAGTGCCGTCCCAGATTGATGCCGTCTACTGTCAAAGGATTGTCTGCAGGAGTGGTCAATTTTGGCAGGTAGTCAGGGATGTTGGTGTTGTAGGAAACAGGACTGTAAGGTATGGATGTCAAATCACCATCAACTTCCGGATCCTCATCACAAGATGTCAACATGAATGTGAAAGCCACAAAATAAATTACAAAACCAAAATGTTTAGTCCTCATTAATGATTATAACGTCAAGTTGTTATACTTGGTTTGCAAAGATGTAAAATCATTGTTATTTTTTATTTAGATTATCTGAAAAGTGGTCAGATTTTCTGAAATTTGAGACAAACTTAAATCCCCCCCTCATGTCTCATAGTTACTCCGATTATGTTGTTTTAATGCAAAAATTAGCAGACTTGTCAAATGCCATTGCAGTAATGAGCTGGGACAATGAAGTATATCTTCCTGAACAATCTGGCCCATTGAGAGCCCGTCAAATAGCTACTCTGGCTACCATGACACACGAACTTTTTACTGCAAAATCAACAGGCACCTTGCTGACGGCCTTGCAAAAAGAAAAACTACCCTTTAAAAAAGCCAAAAACATATCACTTACCTTAAAGGATTACCAACGGGATAAAAAATTTAGTCCTCAGTTTGTCATGCAAAAGTCAATGGTAATCTCACAGGCTTACCATGCATGGGCGGAGGCCAAAAAGAAAAACGATTTTGCCGTTTTTGCACCTAAACTCGACCAACTGCTGCAAATGGTTAGGGAAGAGACGCAAATTCTGGGTTACGAGGATCATCCCTATGATGCCCTGCTCGATCAATATGAACCCGGCATTAGAGTGAAAAAATTGGATGCACTGTTTTCAGATGTTACCCAACAGCTGGTACCCTTTGTTCGCAACCTGGATGCTAAATGGAAAGAGAAGGCGGGCTTTTTGAAACATAGGTTTGACAAAGACAGCCAATGGCAATTTGGACTCGAAGTATTAAAAGGAATGGGCTATGATTTTAAAAGGGGTAGACAAGATATCTCTTCACACCCTTTCACTATTGGTTTTGGTGCAGAAGATGTAAGGATCACAACCCGAATTGATGAAAAAGACTTTTGCAATATGACCTGGAGCTGCATCCATGAAGGAGGCCACGCCTTGTATGAACAAGGACTCGATCCCAAAGAGTATGGTCTGCCATCGGGAACAGCAGCCTCTCTGGGCATCCACGAGTCACAATCCAGATTGTGGGAAAACAACCTGGGAAGGAGTAGGGCGTTTTGGCAGTATTTTTTTCCTATGCTCAAAAAACACTTTCCCCAGCAAATGAAGGGAGTAAGCCTGGATCAATATTATTTAGGAATTAACCGCATTTCAAAAAATCTGATCCGAACCGAATCGGATGAACTGCACTACCACCTGCATGTTGCCATCAGATATGAATTGGAAAAAGAGATTTTTAGTTCCCAAATAAAAGCCAAAGACCTCCGCCAGTTGTGGAATGACAAGTACAAGGAATACCTGGGAGTAACGGTTAGAAATGATGCAGAGGGCATTCTTCAGGATGTCCATTGGTCGCACGGTAGTTTTGGATATTTTCCTACCTATAGCCTGGGTAGTTTTTACGCTGCTCAATTTCATCAAACCATGCTAAACCAGCACCCAACATTGGAAAAGGAAGTAGCGAAAGGCGATTTTAGTTTTGTGCACCAATGGCTAAATAACAATATTTACCGCCATGGTAAAACCTACAATGCCGAAGAGCTTTGCAAAAAGGCTACAGGCCAAAATCTCAATTTTAATCACTTTATGGATTATGTGATGGCTAAATACGGTTAGTATGACGTGCTTTTGATCAGTAAGGTCAGTTATTGCACGCGAGCATTACTTTGAATAATAAAATTGAGGAAGTTACCTCTTTAATTAGCTCCTGATGGCTTCAACAGGATCGAGCCCGCTGGCTCTGATGGCAGGGATGATGCCGGCTATGATACCTACAATAATGGATGACAAAACTCCGATGACCATATTGGCAAATGATATACCCATCTCAAAAGGAATGGCCGATGAAATGGCTTTTAGGATGACATAAACAAGTCCCAGGCCTATCAAACCACCTATAAGGCATAGCACAATGGATTCTATCAAAAACTCCAGTAATATTACAAATCGTTTGGCACCGATGGCTTTTTTTATACCGATAATGCTGGTTCGCTCTTTGACCGAAACAAACATGATGTTGGCAACACTAAACATACCTACAATGAGGGCAAATATGCCGATAATAAACCCGGCAATGTTTATCACGCCAAAGACACTTTCCATGACTTGAGACAACATTGATAATTCATTGATAGAAAAATTGTTGTCTTCTCTCGGTGATAGGCGGCGATTGGAGCGGATAATGCCGGTAAGTTCACCCTTAAAGTCCGACATTTCTACTCCGGGCAATGCCTTGGCGCACAACATCCGGCCTACAGTACTTTCATCGTTGGTATTGACAAATCGGGTGATATTGGGGTAGCCAACCCATAATACATCATCAAAATTGATGAAATTGAAAACATTTTCCCCCTCACTTTTCAAAACACCCATGACCTGGTAAGACTGCCCAAATAGTTTTACTTCCCGGCCTATGGGATCTACATTTCCAAAAAGCGATTCTGCTACTTTAAAACCTAGTACCACCTTATTGCTGCCTGAATTGTATTCTGCAAGCGACAGCGTCCTACCTTTTTCAACTTCCAGAGATTGAATTTCAGCATACTCATTGGTGGCGCCCATGATGAAGGCATTGGATACCGAGCTATTTTTGTATTTCACTATCCTTCCGCCGGTAAATATGACAAAGGCTGTTTGTTTGGCCTTTTTAGATTTTTCTTTGATTTTGGTATAGTCTTCAAAACTGGGATTGGGGCGTTTGGCGTATTTCCAATAATTCTCACCGGGATCCTCATTCCATGGCATTTTGTCGAGATAGATGACATCATTACCCAATTCATTGAAACCATCCACAATGTTTTGTTGGAGGGAATCAACCGCAGATTTTACAGCGATGATACAAAAAATACCAATGGTGATCCCCAGCAGGGAAAGGAAGGTTCTCAGCTTGTTGTTCCACAGACTGTCTAATGCCTGTCGCATTGCTTCGAAAAAGATCTTGAGGTATAAGCCCATTGATTTTTTTTATAAAGTTAATTCAGATGTACAAAACAAAGTAGTAGAATAGATTAAATATCATTTTCTTTCGATAAATAGTGAGCTATTGGGGAGTAAGGGATTTGAAATTACTTTCTAGAAAAGCGGCTTAATTCTGAAAATATGCAGTTGGAGTTGGTTATGTTCACATCCTTCCATTCGAAAGAAGCAATATAATTATGGACAATAGGGGAGACTACCAAAATACAAAAAAAAAGCCCCTTCCGTAAAGAAGAGGCTTTTATCTTTAAAAGAGCGGCAGTTATTTTACCTGATCAACCAGAGCCTTAAAGGCTGCAGGGTGGTTCATGGCTATGTCTGCAAGGGCCTTTCTATTAAGGGTAATTCCTTTTGTTGCCAATGCATGCATAAACTTTGAATACGACATGCCATACATTCTCACGCCGGCATTGATTCTGGCAATCCAAAGTCTTCTGAAAGCTCTCTTTTTATTTTTTCTGTGGGTATAGGCATATAACATACCTTTTTCCACTGCGTTTTTGGCTACTGTGTACACGTTTTTACGCGCTCCGAAGTAACCTTTGGCCAATTTTAGGATTTTTCTCCTCCTGTTGCGCGAAGCAACATTGTTGACTGATCTAGGCATTTTTTTTGGTTTTAGTACAATACAGGGACCGTTGGTACTTTATCCTGTATTCTCGTTAAAAAATAATTATCCGGCGGCAAGAAGCCTTTTAGCTCTGTGAACTTCAACTGCTGTTACAGTTGTTGCTCCTGTAAGCCTTGTTTTTGCTTTTTTAGATTTTTTTCTCATCAAGTGAGAGGTATTGGCCTGGAACCTTTTTACTTTTCCAGAACCAGTAAGCTTAAACCTCTTCTTTGCACTTGAATGGGTTTTCATCTTAGGCATGGTACGTAATTTTTATTTGAGGTGCAAAGATATACTTTTTATCTTTTATTAATGCAATTTTTTTGAAAAACTATGTGAACGATTCGTTTGAGATGAAAAGGTTCTGGGTTTGTATATAATGTTCTGTTTATTAAAGTTATATATATATGATATTAACGTTAATCATAAAGCATTGCAAAATTGATTTATGGCTTGTCTATCCGCTTGCCCTGGTTCATCAGTGCTCTTATGTCTTTTGGCACGGGGGCTTCAAAATGCATGGGTTCTCCTGTCACAGGGTGAACAAGGTCCAATTTCCAGGCATGAAGGCTTAATCTAGCCATCAATGGTCGCTCTTCATGGCCATTTTTTCCAATTTTGTACTTTCTTCCCTTCCATTCTGAAAGATAAAACTCTGCCCTTCTTCCATAAACCGGATCGACAAACAAGGGGTGACCGATAAAAGCAAGATGAACCCTAATTTGATGCATTCTGCCAGTGTGTAGGGTAACCTCAAGTACGTTGAACCACTCAAATCGTTCAAGGGTCTTATAAGTGGTCAGGGAGGGCTTTCCTTTTTTATACACCTTCATAGTGCCAGGACGTGTATCTGAAAGCGCCAAAGGCTCGTCAATGGATCCTTCATCTTCGAGTTGACCATCGGCAAGAGCCAGGTAGATTTTGTTCACATCGCGCTGCTCAAATGCGAGACTCAGCAGTCTGTGCACTTCTGCATCCTTTGCAAATATCACCAACCCACTTGTATCTTTATCCAATCTGTGAACCGTAAATATTTCACCATATTTTTTGCGCAATAAACTTTGCAGATGTACAGATTCCTGTTGGAAACGATCGGCTACTGTCAAAAGACCTGCCGGTTTGTTGACAACCACCAGATGGTCGTCTTCGTATATTATTTCGAGTGCTGCCAATACTTTAAAGTTGTGAAAACTTCTTTTTCTTTTGAAAGTGGAACTTCCACAAAATGCTGAATTTTTTTTGTCCCGTGAGGTTAGGACCACCACAGTTGTATTTTTTTCTAAGTAATCTATATCTCTCTCTCTTTCCCATGGTACCAATAAAATGAAGGTAAACCGAAAGGTGGGCTCTCAAAATGGCAAGGGTGTGCTGAAACTTGCCATCCAGTAAAAATTTTAATCCAGCAACACCATCCAATACCAGTCGGGCTAAAAACACCAAAGCTACCTTAGGTGATTTTTCATTTTTTAAAATGGTATTCAGATTGTTCCTGAAATTGAGAAAGGTCTTACGCGGCTTGTCATATTCCAGTGTGCCTCCCCCCAGGTGGTAAACCACACTTTTTGGATACACCATAAATTTAAACCCTGCCCTTTTTAATCGCCAACAAAAATCTATTTCTTCCTGATGGGCAAAAAAATGCTTATCAAAACCACCAAATTTTTGAAACAAATCTGTTCGTACTACCATGGCAGCCCCACTGGTCCAAAATACTTCTGCGACCTCATCGTACTGCCCCTGATCTTCTTCTACCTGATCAAATATCCTTCCTCTGCAAAATGGATAACCTAAAGCATCAATATAGCCCCCGGAAGCCCCTGCATATTCAAAATGATTGGCCTGCTCAAGCGAACAAATTTTAGGTTGAACACCAGCAATCCGCTCATCACCTTCCATCATTTCAATGATGTCGTCCAACCAGCCCTCACTTACTTTGACATCTGAATTTAGTAGAACGGTATATTTTGTCTTGATGTCTTTATTTCCCTTGTTGTAACCGTCTGCAAAGCCATAATTTTTACTTAGCTCAACCAATTTTATTTCAGGAAACCACTCTCTCAGAAACAATCTGGATTCATCTGTTGAGGCATTATCTACAACCACCAAATCCAGAGGATAAGCACTGCTCTTAAGCACAGAAGGCAAATAAGCCTCCAAATATTCCTCACCATTGTAATTGAGAATCGAAAGTGTGGTAAGAGCTTCTGTCTTTTCCATCAAGCGATGTGCCTTCAGGATATTTCTGACATCTTTGAGGTCTTCATCCAATTGATTCTTAAGGGCCTCCAGACTTTCATATTTTTCATCTACCCTTACAAAACTCACAAAGCTAATGCCTATTTCTTCTTCATAAATGTTGTCATTGAAATCAAAAATATTGACTTCAATGCTTTGTTGCCCCTTGTTGGTCACAGTTGGGCGGTTGCCTATGTAAAGCATACCTCCAAACCTGGATTTACCGATGTTTACATAACAGGCATAAATGCCGGCTTGTGGAATGAGTTTGGCCTTTGATTCAATCTGTATATTGGCAGTAGGGTAGCCTATGGTTTTACCAATACCATCTCCTTTAATTACTTTGCCCATCAGGTAGTAAGGCGAACCTAACAAAGCGTTGGCAGTTTTTAAATCTCCCTGAATTAGGGCTTTCCTGATGTTGGTTGACGAAATATCCATTTCATCCAACTCCTGCTTTTCTATTTCTACCAGCTTGAAGAAGCCCTCCTTCTCATACATCCGAAGCATCTGAAAGTCTCCCTGTCTGGCAAGTCCAAATTTATGGTCATAACCCACAACAAGAAAATTGGCTTTGAGCTGGCCTATTAGAAATTTTTCTACATATTCTCGTGCTGAAAGTTGTGCAAATTCCACCGTAAATGGCACTATGATTAGGTTTTTTACACCACATTGCCTGAACAATTCTATCTTTTCATTGGTGGTGGATAAAAGCTGTAAACTTTTGTCATTCGGAAAAACCACTGACCTGGGGTGTGGGTCAAATGTCACTACAATAGCTTCACCCTCAATTTCGTCTGCCAACTGCTGGATGCGGGAAACTAACCTTCTATGCGCCTGGTGTACCCCATCAAATGACCCAATGGTAACCACAGCGTTTTTAAATGCTGGTAAACTTTTTAAATCCCGGTATATGTTCATGCAATCGCTATACTAGCCGCAAAGATAACTATTCTGTACAATCGAACACAAAAAGCGACACTTTGTTGCTACAGCATTGTTTTGTCGACCCAAACAATGTTTATTTGCCATAATTGGTCGCTTTTATCGAAAGAATGTTCTAATTATAAGCGACTTACCCTAAATTTGAAGAAAAATAGGGACTTGGCAGTATCCGTTGCAAGCAAAACAGCAGTTAAAAAAGTAAAGAGTGCCAGTGTAAGCTACCATCTTATGTTTTGGTTAGCACTGGCATTGATTGCTGCGGTTTTATCGCGCACCAACCAGTCTTTTGTCATCGATTTTGGACTTGAATTGGTGGTTATTTCCTTTTATGCTTTGATTGTGTATTTCAACTATTTTTACCTTTTTCCCATCTATTTGAAGCAAAAAAAACTGAGCATGCACCTTTTGTGGCTCATGGTGGCTTCGGCCCTGATCACCCCCATCAGGACTCTGGCCCTCGTTTTTATTACACCTTCAGATATTATGGGCTTTTCTTTTATTCAAAACCAATATTTTGTCTTTTTGTCCACTTTTTTCGTAGCTGCCGCTTCTTCTATCTATTACATACTCTCAGATTGGATGAAAGGACAAAATGAAAAACAGGAACTGGCCAACCAAACTTTGCAGTCGGAGTTAAAATTTCTGAAATCGCAGATTAATCCTCATTTTCTTTTCAATACCCTCAACAGCCTCTATGCTTTGACCTTGAAAAAATCTGACCTCGCACCCGAGATAGTTTTGAAATTGTCTGAAATGATGCGCTACATGCTCTATGAATGCAACGAAAAATATGTCTCTCTGGAAAAGGAAGTCAATTACGTTATCAATTACCTTGACCTGGAGAAGCTCAGACACGGCAAAAAAATCAACATCCATTTTCAGCAAGCAGGCGAAATAAGAAATCAATTAATAGCCCCGCTTTTGTTTATTCCTTTTATTGAAAATTGTTTTAAACATGGTGTTAGCCACCAAATTGCTGAAGCTTTTGTTGATATAAAAATCAACATAAATGGACAAGAGGTTGCTGTCGAAATTGAAAACAGTAAACATGCGGTTATGCCAGGTGCGCATCAGAAAAAAAGTGGGGGCATTGGGCTGGTCAATGTAAGAAGAAGGCTGGACCTCTTGTATGCAGATGCCTACGATTTAAAAATTACAGACACACCAACAACCTATAAAGTAACTTTATTTTTAAAACTTTCACCACACAACTAATTAAATCATGATCAAAACTATCATTGTTGACGACGAACCACTTGCCATTGACATTCTGGAGGCCTTCGTTTCAAATATGCCCAATCTCCAGCTTGTAGCTAAATGTGAAAATGCGTTCGAAGCCAATGAAGTATTGCAGCAGCAAAAAGTAGATCTGATGTTTCTGGATATACAGATGCCACAGCTCAACGGGGTCGATTTTTTGAAATCTTTATCTAATCCACCTTGTGTAATATTTACTACCGCTTATCCGGAATTTGCGGTGGAGGGTTTTGAACTCAACGCAGTGGATTACCTTGTGAAGCCAATTTCTATGGACCGTTTCATGAAAGCTGTTAACAAAGTTTCTGAAAAACTTGCATCAAAACAAGAAACTGAAGAAAATTCAGAGAACTTCTTTTTTGTAAAAGCGGATAAAAAACTGGTGAAAATAAACTTTGATGATATTGTTTATATCGAAGGTTTGAAAGACTATGTTATCATCAAAAATGAAACCAGCAGGGTTATAACTCTTCAAACCATGAAGTCACTTGAAGATAAATTACCTCCTCATATCTTTAGAAGAATTCATCGCTCATTCATTGTTAATATGAACAAAATTCAGGCCTTGGATGGCAGTGTAGTTGAAGTCATTGAAAAAGGACAAGTGAAACATTTACCTATTGGAAAAAACTACCGGGATGAGCTACTTGAATTAATCAATGGGCGAAAAATATAAGGCTATTTTAAAAGCACAAAGCTGCCCATTTTTTTGAAGACCTGGCCACGGCATTGGTAGTTGACCCTGTAAACATAGGTAGCCGGTTCACAGCTCTTACTTTTGTAGGTTCCATCCCATCCTTCATCTTTTTGGGTTGTGGTGAAAAGCAATTCTCCCCAACGGTCCACAACTTCAAAACTGCTTAAATTTTCTATGATAAAAGCATTGGATATTTGGTACAAATCATTCACTCCATCACCATTGGGAGTGAAGGCACCTGGGAGTAAAAGTTGTGAACATTCAAGTGAGTCTTTATTGACCACAAAAACAGTAACCGTGTTTATGGATTCGCATCCATTGTCATTGGATCGAACGGTGTAGGTGGTGGTCAATTCAGGATTGGCTAAAACACTTGCATTATTGGGATTATCGAGACCAATAGCGGGTGTCCATGTAAAATTATTGGCACAAGAGCTTCCATAAATAAGTGGGGCAACATCACCCAGATAAATGGTAGTATCTTGTGAAATCAGTCTGTCAGGAAATAAATAACTTTGAACTATTTCGCGCTCAGACAAGGCCCTGTCGTAAACATTAATTTCATCAAGTCGGCCCTGAAATCTGTCATCCGATAAAGCAAGACATGGACTGTTGGCAAAAGACAATTTTGCATTTCGGGCAAAGGGTATGTTTTGGGATGTTATTACCGTACCTACAGCCTCATTATTGATATAGAGTATATAATTTAAACGCGACTTTACCAGTGTGGCCCGATTCCAACACAGGGTAGGCATTTTGTATCTGATGGAGTAATAATCACCATTGATGTTGAACAATTCAAGGATCAGTTCATTGGTGCCTAAAAGGTGCTTAAATGTGATGAGCGAGTCTAAACCACATTGATTGCCCATTGAAAAAATATCAACAAGTCCAGTACCTGTATTGTCTGAATCAAAGTAAAAATCAACAGTAAAATCCATGTCCAGAAATGACATCAAAGTGTCGGGCATATCAATGCCATCATCATTGCCATCCATGTACATACTTTGTCCTGAGAGTCCGCATTCACACGCAGGTGCACCATAAACATTGCCCATACCTAAAGCAGTACTTACCGCGCAGTCATCCATATTGGCTGTAAGAATTTGTGAATTGCCATCCAAAGGGAGTAAAAACACAATTGCAATGAAAAACGAAAGATATTTGATCATTTTCCAAATAAATTGCCCAAACCTGGTAATAAAACTTCTAACATTTTTTCGCTGGCTTGTTGTTCTGCGGCAACGATTGATGTGAATGTTCTGTTCAACAATACAGTGAGACTATCCTCTAGTCTTTCCTTTTCTGAAGGATTCAACAACTCAGCGGGTATCATTATATTGGTAATCTCCCGATTGCCGGTTGCTTCCACAACAATGCCATCCAGGGTTTCTTTAATCTTTACTTTTGAAAGAGCTTCTGTCAGCTGTTTTTGCATGGCTTCAGAATTGCCCAATAATTCTTCCATTATCCTTATTTTATTTTGGCTGAAAAATTTTTCATAATTTCTCTGCCTATTTTGGCAGCCAATTGTTTTTGAGTTGCTTCATCGTGGTAGGTATTGAAAGCAAGCAGAAAGACATATTGGTCTTTTATTTTCCAATGGTATTTACCGGCTTCAAAGGAATAGCAGCCGCCATCTCCCAACTCGTTCCAGGGTGAAAAACGAATGACTTTATTGTCATAAGGTACTTGCTCCCCATCTGTGAGTTTTCCTTTGATAACCATATCTGGGTAGTCTGGTATTTCAGAAGGAAAAGGATTGGTCATGATTTGTAACATGATTCCACCATTTGGTTTTTTTGGATCTTCAAACTTGAAGAAGCATGATTTTTCAGCAGGCCGTGGTTTTACAGAACCATTTTTAACGTCAGGCGAAGATCTAAGGCCGAAAGTGGAACTTAGAAATGAGACAGGAATCATTGAACAAGGATCTGGTATGGGTAATTTTGATGCTTCTTTGCTATAGTTGGGATCATCAGGGATGATGGTTGAATAATCTTCACTTTTTCTCGAAGCACCAAAAACAGGTTTGTCGGAGTAAGGAGTAGAGGAAGTGACAGGAGGTGTGCCTGGTGCTTGTTTGGCTGTTGTTGAGGTAATTACACCACCTTCTGTGGTTGTAGTTGATGTCACTGTTCCATCGGCATTTATTCTGGATATAGTGCCATCTGAGTTAACCTTTGAAGTGGTACCATCACCATTGTCAAAAACATCACCGGGTTGGGCATTTTCAGGAATAGCAACAGACTGCTCCTGGTTGGTAGCTTCGTCCTGTTTTGTGGTTGTATCATTTTTGCAGGAAACAACAATTGTTAATCCTACAATGAAAATCAATAATTTATACATGTTAAAATGAATGTTAATTGCGGCGACAAAGGTAGGTATTTGAGGGGGTAATTTGTAACGATATTGTAAAAATTAACGCATCTTTGCGATATAATCGTATAAATGTTAAGAGATTTTAAACTTTTTGCTGTTGGTCTATTTTTAATGGTAATCAGTGAAGGTCGATCCCAAAATTTTTATGGTTCCATGGTTTTGGGGGTTAATGCCTCACAAATTGATGGTGACAATGCAGCTGGTTTTAATAAGCCGGGATTGACTGGAGGATTCAAAATCGATTACCCTATTTCAGCATCCCTTGACATTTCTGCTGAACTACTTTATAGCAGTAGGGGGAGCAGAGACAATCGGGAAAACATCCAAATTGATCTTAACTATATAGAGATGCCTTTTCTCGTTTCATTTCGGGATTGGTACGTGGAAAAAGGAGATTACGATAAGGTAAGGGTAGATGGGGGCTTTTCATATGGTTATTTGTTCAGTGCTGAATCCAATGAAAATTCTATTGGCCCATTTGTGAATGATCTTAAAAAACACGATGTCAGTTTTGTTACGGGTGTGGCCTATATGTTCACTCCAAAATGGGGAGTTAACCTAAGGTATACCCGTTCGTTGTTTAGAATGTTGTCGGGTAAAGATTTTGAGCAAGGAGGTCTTTTAGGCTACTTTGTAACCTTACGAGGAGAATATCATTTTTAATTATAACATGAAAAGAAATTTAATTTTTAGTGCAATCGTATGTGGTTTGTTGACCATGTCTTCGTGCAAAACAGACACTCCTGCAAGCCTTCCTTCTACTCAGGATTCGAAAAAAACGGGATTGCCTGCACTGCCTGCAGAAATGATCAACAAGATGTTGGCTGAGGTCGATTACATCGACTATATTTGGCATGATCTACCCTTTAGTTTGAGTCAGGAAGAAAAAGAGGGGATTAATACCAATATTTCATTTATATCCAATGAGGGAGTTTCAGAACTTTCTCCGGCGTGTAAAGCCATCGGAAGAAAATTTTACAACATCAAAGGAGAAACAATAGCTACGGCAGATGTTTATTTTTCTCCGGGCTGTTATTATTATGTTTTCCTTGAAGGAGAAAAGCCAATCTATGCAAATAAAATAACGGCTCAGGGCATCAATTTTTACACACAGATATTCCAAAATCAGGCATCCAAATAAGCCTGGAAAGAGCTGAATGAAAGTAGCTGCCATAGACCTGGGTTCTAATACGTTTCATCTTTTAATTGTGGAAGGAGACAAGAGTGGGATCGGTGTTGAAATTTATCGCGAGCGGGTTTTTGTAGGTCTTGGTGATGGCGGGATTGAGCATCTCGACGATGAAGCCATTGAAAGAGGGTTGAATACCTGCCTCTCTTTTCGTAAAGCCATCAACCACTATGGTGTTGAAAAATTAAGAGTCACTGGAACAGCGGCCCTCAGAAATGCATCCAATGCTCAGGAGTTTACCGCAAGGGCGACGGCAATACTAGGGGTGAAAATTGAAATCATTGATGGCCTACAAGAAGCAAATTTGATATTTGAAGGGGTTAGGCAGTTATCTGATCTTAATGAACGCACTTTAATTGTGGATATCGGGGGTGGTAGTACTGAATTTATTATAGCTGAGAAGGGTGAATTGGTTTGGGCTGAAAGTTTTTTATTGGGCGTAGGTGTTATGCATGCTGCCTATCACAAAGAGGAGCCTATCGGTAAGCTTCATGAAAATGAACTTAGAAAACACATTGAAAATACCCTCTTACCATTAAGAGATGAACTTGAAAGACACAATGTCACTTGTTTTATTGGAGCTTCGGGGTCCTTTGAAGTTTTGGAAAGTATGACAGGCAGACCCTCTTTCAAAAATAAACTCAATACGGTTGAAATGGCAGATGCACATACAATTGCAGCGCTGATCATTGGTAAAAATCTCCAGGAAAGAGCCCACTTGCCGGGCATGCCCATAGAAAGGGTCAAATTGATAGTTGTAGCAATGATTTTGATTGAAGAAATTCTCAAAATGACCAAAGAAGTGACGCTAAAAGTCACACCTTATGCACTAAAAGAAGGGTTGTTGGCACAACTTCTGAAAAACATCTAGTTTAGGATTTTTGATACCTAATTTTTTTTGACAATTCCAATGGAAGGCTTACTTCTTTTTTGCCCAACTTTAGATAGATGTATTCTTTGTCCATTTTTCCAATTACAAATTCTTCATTGGGTAAAATACCCAATTCCCAGAGCTCGGATTCTATGAGTGGGTCGGTTTGATGCGCCGATATTTTTGCCTTTGATCTGGGTTTAAGGTTGAAAATACTCATCGGGTCGGTTTCACTTTTGGGGGGAATGGGAGAGCCATGGGGATCTGTTTGAGGGTAGCCCAATTGAGCATCAATTTCATCCATATCAGCAGCCGTTAGGTGGTGCTCGATCCGTTCTGCATCGTCATGAATCTGGTGACTGTTGAGCCCCATGCCCTGGACCTGATACATTTCCCACAAACGGTGAGCCCGGATTAATTCCAATGATTTTTCTTTTCCTTTCGCTGTAAGGTCGCCATTATTTAAAAAATACCCATCAACGATAAGTTTTTTCATTGCTCTTTTTAATGTCATCACATGAACTCCGGTTTGATCGGTCAATAGTTCGTAGCTCGGGCAGCGGTTTTCATTTCTTGATGAAAGTTTGATGATATCTTCACCCGCTATTCTGAGCTTTTCATTGTAGGCTACCCACCACCTGGAAAGCAGTCCTTTTTCCGGGGCCAGGAGAGAAAAAAGTAAAAAGAAAAAAGTGGCGCATACAACCATGGCAGGGCCTGGTGTGGTGTCAAAAACAATGGCCAGCCAAAGTCCCGCCACAGATGATAATGCTCCAAAGAGGGCGGAGAGCCATAAAATATTTTTCAATTTATATGACAACAACAATGCGGTGGATGCAGGTGTAATCAGCATGGCCACAACCAGAATCACGCCCACCGACCTCAAGGCTGCCACTACTGCAAATGATAGCATAAGCATCAAAAAATAATGCACCGCCCGGGTGGAAATACCCATGGTTTCAGCGTAAACTTCCTGAAATGTGGTGATCAAAAAATATCGGTAAAAAACAAGGATGGAAGCTACGGTATATACCATAATAATTCCGCTGAGCACAATATCTTCATTGGATATGCCCAGCACATTGCCAAATAAGAAGTCTTTTAAATCCAGGTGATTGCCCTGACTATTGTTGAGATTGGAAATCCCCATTACTCCCAGTGAAAACATGGAGGTAAAAACGATGCCAATGGCAGCATCATTTTTTGTTTTTACATTCCGTTGAATCCAGGTAATGGCAATCGCTGTAATGACTCCTGCAACTACAGATCCGGCAAAAAAGCCCAAAGTGCTGTATCCTACCAGAATAAATGCCACATAAATGCCAGGAAGAATAGAATGCGATAAAGCATCGCCTATTAGCGACATGTTTCTAAGTACTATAAAACTGCCCAACATACCGCAAGTTACACCTACCATCACGGAGGTTAGTAGTGCTCGAAGGGCCCATTCTGAAGTAATCGTTTGTAAAAAGCCGTCCAATTTGATGCAGTTTTATACAAAGATATTAAATTAAAACCAATCATCAAATTAAATTTAGACTGGCTTAAAAATCAAAAAATATTGAATGTCCTGCCTCTTATCTATATCGTTACAGGATTTATTTAATGCGGTCAAGAAGGCCATCTACCCGGTACATTTCATCAAGGGTATCATCCAGGTAAAGATAGATTTCGGGGATCCTTCGAATTTGACTCTTAATGCGGTGGGCAAGTCCTTGTTTTAATTGAAATGTTTGATTTTCAATATTTTGTAGTATTTCCTCTTTTTCCTCTGTGCCATAAATGCTGAGGTAAATTTTTACCTGGGAAAGATCTGGACTAATGATGGCTTTGGTTACAGAGACAAGGACATCACCATAAATATATCTACCTTCTTGTTGAAGGACGGTGCTAAAGTTTCTCTTGATAAGTTCTCCTAACTGAAGTTGTCTTTTGGTTTCCATAATTTAGCCTTTGTAATATAGGTAAAAGGCTAAAGGTACAAATAAGTTCACTTTTAGGTCAGATTCTGTCTTTATCCAGCCAGTCTCTCATTCGAACGATTCCTTCTATGGTTAGGTTTTTATCAATGTGATCAAAGTTGGCGGTTATGTTTTCAAGGGCTTCAGAAAGACCGCCTGTTGCAATGGTGAGGTAGGTTTCAGGCAATTCATCCTGGATTTTTGTAAGTAGATGACTAACCAGGCCTTCATACCCAATCAGTATGCCGGCCTGTATGGCGTGGGTCGTATTTTGACCAATAGCAGAGGTGGGCCTACTCAGATTCACTTGGGGTAGTTGGGCTGTGTGGTCAGATAGGGAACCAAAGGCAGTTTTTATACCCGGCACAATGGTAACGCCAAGGATGCCATCATTTGGGTGTGCAACCGTAAATGTTAAGGCTGTACCGAAATCAGCAATGATAGAAGGCTTATGCCAGATTTTAATGGCAGCATAAGCATTTGCAACAAGGTCTGTTCCTATTTCATTGGCATGGGGTACTTTCAGGTCTAATTGTTTTAGTTGCCCCGGACCCAACAACAACGGCTGTATTCCGGTGGCGTTTTGTACAGCCTCCACGATTTTGGGGTTCATGTGCGGCACTACGGAAGAAATCGTAACACTTTTGAGTTGACCCGAATGGATGCCCCACTCAAAGAGAAGACTCATTAGTCCGTTTTGGTAGTAGAGTCCTGGTTGGTCTTCTTTGGTTTCATATCTGAATATGCAGGGCCATTCATCGCCTACCCGTAAGGCAATCACTATGTTGCTGTTGCCGATATCTACTACCAGTTGCATAATCTCTGTTTTCAATTATCCATTAATGCTATGCAAGATGTAAAATGATACCGTTTTATCCAAAAGATAGCGTAAATCTTTATTTTTGTACCATGGCAATTGAATTTAGGTTGTTGACACAGGAAGAGCTCGAAACAATGAAAGCTGATTTTATTTTATTTTTAGCTGCTTCTGGTATTGGTGCGGAGCATTGGGAAGCCATTAAAAAAGAAAGTCCTGAGGAAATGCAGACTATACTGACAGATTTTTCTAACATGGTTTGGAGGAAGATCCTGGCAGGAAGGCAATTTATGGAATTTGAAGATTTAAACTATACCTACCTTTTCTCTTATGGTGATGAAACTACTGAAATTTTCAGAGTTAATAAATCTGACCCCTCTCAATTGGGACATCGCTTAGACAAGAGGTTAGAACCCAAATCAAAAGCCATGTTTGAAGCGTTGGAAGCTGGTGCCAGATTTGTAGAAAAGGATCGTTATCAGGTGTTTGTAGAGCTTTGGAAAATGAGAAACTGAAATCGGTACAGATAACGGCAAAGGTCACTTTTTTGGATGCCAGATATGTACAAAAGAGCTTATCTTTGTGCCTTAACCAAAGAAAGCAATATGAGCCACGCAAATGCAGGTCATAAATCAGTGAAGACCGATCAGTATAGCCACCACGATTACTACAAAATTGATGATTTGCTCAGCGAAGAGCATTTGATGGCAAGAGATGCCGTTCAACAATGGGTAAAGTCGGAGGTAAGTCCCATCATAGAAGATTATGCCAACAGGGCAGCGTGTCCAACTCATTTATTTAAGGGCCTGGCAGAAATTGGCGCATTTGGTCCCAGCCTACCCACTGAGTATGGTGGCGGTGGTATGGATGAAATAGCATACGGCGTGATCATGCAGGAGCTTGAACGTGGAGATTCAGGCATCAGGTCAATGGCTTCAGTTCAGGGATCTTTGGTAATGTACCCGATTTACAAATTTGGAACAGAAGAGCAAAAAAGAAAATACCTGCCAAAATTGGGAAATGGTGATTTTATAGGCTGTTTTGGATTAACCGAGCCTGATTTTGGATCCAATCCTTCTGGTATGGCTACCAATGTGGTAGACGATGGTGATAGCTACATCCTGAATGGTTCAAAGATGTGGATCACCAACAGTCCTTTGGCTGATTTGGCCGTTGTTTGGGCTAAAGACGAAAATGGGGATATTTTGGGAATGGTGGTTGAAAAAGACAGCAAGGGATTTTCTGCACCGGAAATCCATGGCAAATGGTCGCTAAGGGCGTCAATCACCGGAGAATTGGTATTTGAAGATGTAAGAGTTCCAAAGTCGCAAGTGTTTCCGGAAGTTAAAGGTTTGAAAGGACCTTTATCTTGTCTGAGCAAAGCCAGGTATGGTATTGCATGGGGTGCAATGGGGGCTGCACTGGATTGTTATGACAGTGCTCTGCGATATTCTTTGGAAAGGGTACAGTTTGACCGTCCTATCGGTGGGTTTCAATTGACCCAGAAAAAATTGGCAGAAATGATAACTGAAATTACAAAAGCTCAGCTTTTGTCGTGGAGATTGGGTGCTTTGGCCAATGCAGGAAAAGCAACACCGGCACAAATATCCATGGCCAAAAGAAACAATGTCAACATGGCATTGACCATCGCCAGAGAAGCAAGACAGATTCACGGTGGTATGGGTATTACCAATGAATATCCAGTAATGAGACATATGATGAACCTGGAAACGGTTCTTACCTATGAGGGGACACACGATATTCATTTGCTCATAACAGGTATGGATGTTACGGGATTAAATGCATTTAAATAAATACTAAGTTGTTTGCTGTTCACTATGTTGATGGTTCGAACACCTTTTTATTGAGGAATTTTGAGGATAATGATGCAGAATCTTTATCCCAAAATGCCAATAACCCTAAAATTGCAGGTAAGCTTACTGATGCCTTCCCGCATCCTTATCAGTTGGAAGATGCACAGCGATTTATTGCCATGGCCCAATCGCATTCACCTGCCAGGATCTTCACTATTGATTATAATGGAGAAGCATGTGGAGGTATGGGCATTCATCCCCAAAACGATATTATGCGAAAAAATGCAGAACTGGGCTATTGGCTGGCTGAACCTCTGTGGGGCAAAGGAATAATATCCGTTTTGATACCTGAAATCATCCGTTATGGCTTTAATCACTTTGACATCGATCGAATCTATGCCAGGCCATTTGGAAGTAACCTTGCTTCGCAGAAGGTCTTACTCAAAGCCGGCTTTGTGTTGGAAGCCCACATTAAAGAAAACATCTTTAAATGGGATAGGGTAGAAGATGAACTTATTTATGGATTTAGGAGGTCGTATTTAAAACCCAACATAAGCCCCTACTCGTCCTGAAAGTCCATCCAGCCTGGATGGGTTCAACAGAGACCAGGCATTGTTGCATACTCCAAATATCACAACGGGGCCAAACTCTGTTTTAGCCATCACTCCTAGATTAAATGCTGCATCACTTCTCCATTGATAGTTGACTCCCAAATCAAGCCAAGATAAGATAGGTCTGCTAGCCTGTAGGTAGACTGAAGCTTTTTGAATGTTAGATAAATCCTTGAAATTAAATAGGGCACTGAAGGTTG
This sequence comes from Saprospiraceae bacterium, assembly GCA_017987975.1. Taxonomy (GTDB): domain Bacteria; phylum Bacteroidota; class Bacteroidia; order Chitinophagales; family Saprospiraceae; genus JADKBO01. The sequence continues at coordinate 2,282 of JAGNSQ010000037.1, read as the reverse complement.
TTCCAGCAAGTGAAAAATAGCCTCCGGCGTTATACCGGGCTGCTACTTTTTGCGAAAATTCCAGGTTTTCCTGCTTGAGTGAAAACACGCTCAATAATGTATCTTCTATGCTTGCGTCTTCTTCACCATCAATCACTTTTTCTATATCTATACCTTTTAGTATCGTAGTGGTGTTATTGGTCAACTTTTGTGCCCTGTCAGCCCATTTGATAGTTCCCAGATTTTGAGCACTTACAAATATTCCACTGTTCTCGCTCAATTTTAATTCCATTCCCAAATCAAATGCCATTCCATGATTGGCTGTAAACAATGACTTGTAATCATTGATACCTTTTATGGTTTCGATATCATCTATGCCCCTATACTCAAATATACCCGCATTGTAGATCTCAATGTCATTGGCAATGGTTAGTTCGTAATAATCGGCTCCGGTGGTCAATTGAGAACTTAACCTTTCAGTATGCATATGGTGCCATCCATTGAGATAAGCCGCCCTCACACCAATGTTGACTGGCCCTGTTTTAATGGCAGCCCCCAGGTAATACCTTTGATATACGCTTGCACTTGCCGGCATACCCAACTCTACAGTTTTACCTATATATGCAGCGTTGCCATTGGCCATGATATCAATCAAAGTTGGATTCAATGATGTAGAAAATTCATAATTGATGCCATGTCCTGCTGAAAATGTGATTGATCCTATTCGGTGTACCAAATCAAAAGTGTTGAATTGACCTGTAGCCATTAAATCACTTTTTCCATCTATGGCTGAGGCCAATCGGTCGAGAGATATTACATTAACTCCGGCAGTATTTTTTTCAATAAAGTCACCTGCATTGAGATTGCCCAATTGAAAATCCAGAGAGGTAGAAGCAACAGAAATTTCCCAGCTCTTCTGACTGGTATACGCGGGGTTGATATAAGTTTGCTGTATTCCTTGCCATTGCATCATCCAGTTATCCTGTGCTTTTAGGTTTTGAATAGTTAATACAACTGTACTAAGTAAGACAATATAGCTATTTCTGAAAGTCATATTATTGAATTTTTACAATGGCACCAATAGTTAAATCCATGCCGTAATCATTGTACAACCATATAGGTGATGTACTTTGTAAATTGGTATCAAAACTACCGGTAACCAGTATTTTTTTAGCTTTTTTAACGCTGCTGAATTTTGTTGCATCCAGGTTGATTGCGTGTTCTTCTGTAATTTTGGTACTGGTTTTTTCGCCACCATTTAATGGAGCTGATTTTACATTTATTTTTTCACTTTCAGCCAGGGTGTACAAAACATTGTTGTTGTTATCCAGGAAAGTCAGGCCTACTACCATGTCCATCGGAAAACTATTTGCGGTCTTTATTTTTAATTCTACAGATTGGGCAGCATCATAGTCACTTAGATCAAGATCAATGGTATCGGCAATTGTAAACATATTTGCTTTAATTTTCATCGGCAATTCTACATTCACTTTTACCGAAAAGAAACCATCTGAGGTATAGAAATTTTTTAAACCTGTATCCCCATCGGGATTTGCCAGGGCATCAAAATCATAGATAACCTGAATGACCTTGTCTTTAAAAAGCTCACCAATGTTTGAATTTTCAGCATTAAAATGGAAAACGGTATTTTTTGTCTGGCCCACCTGGTTGATTGTGGGATAATCAAAATCGATGCCCTTGTTGATGTATTCACTTTCTACGTTAAATAGCTTTTCTCCGACGGTTTTTACTGTTAACTGATTGACTTTTGATCGTACCGGAAATCCAAAAGCATTGTCTACATCCAGGGTAATTTGGGGCTTTTCTATTTCGAGGCCCCCAGACTTCCATAAATCAAACAAATTGATTTTAATGATGTCGCCTTTTATGTCAAATGTATGGTTCCCAAAATAACCATCAAGATATGTAAACTTGAGTACATCAAAACGCATGGCAGCGTATGACAATTTGATTCGGTCTCCATTGGGCTTGTAGGCAAGGTACCTGAATTTTATTTTGTTGTTAACCGGAAAGGCTACCCAGTTTAAGAGGGATGATGTACTTGTTTCTATAATACCATCTGCATCGTTCGCAAAATCCAGCGTGTAGTCTTTTTCCCACACTACGCCATCATTGTTCACAGACTCAATAAACATCCTCACTTTGATGACCTCTTTTTCATTGTGGTTAAACTTGAAATAGATGTTGGTGTTGTCAAATATACCCTTGTCAATCCGGTAGCTTCCATTAACAGGTAAGGGAAGCTCAGCGATGGTATCAAAAATAGCAAACTCAAAAATACC
>JAGNSQ010000151.1 GCA_017987975.1 Saprospiraceae bacterium | reverse complement strand
TATATTGATTGATTATTTAACTGACAAGTAAAAAATGAAAACGAAAGTAGTTCTGTGGGGAGAAAACGCCTCAAACGAAAAAATTCTGCTGGCAATGGAGTTACTCGAAAGAGATAACAAAGTGATGTTGTATGTATTTCCACTGGAAGTAGCCACCGAAGATTTTTATCAATCCCTTTTGGATTTATGGAGAGAGGGCAAACATGTAGATTTTCCTCAACCCCACCAGGTTATTGAACGTCCGCTGTCTGTAAGCGAAAGTTTGTTGCCTGAAGACATTAAAGTAGAAAGAACTGACCTCATCAGCAGGGCGCAGGCCGAATGGCATTTTGTAGTGCTGTCGGCCAAATTATACGAAATGTATAAGTCAGAGCTGGATGAGTTAAAAGATAAGATTGACAAGTTATCTGATTACGATGATAAGTTGTGGGCCGATGCCAAAGGTTTCTGGACCAAGGTTCAGGATCAGGTAAAGGAGCAAAACCTTTTCAAAGAGCATTCTGCCATTCTAAAAGAAAGGACCAATATTTTGTTTGACAAACTCAAGGATTTGAAGAAAAACCTTCAAAACGAGTTCGAAAAAACATCGGCCGAGGTTTCTGCCAAGTTTATGGAAGAAATCAAAGAAATTGAAGAAAAACTTGAAAAAGGGCTGGGTCTCAAACCTTTGTTTGAGCAAATGAAATCCATTCAGGAGAAGTACTACAAAGCCCAGATGACCAAAGATGACCGAAAAAATGTTTGGGACAGGCTGGATGGTACCTTTAAGGCCCTGAAAGACAAAAAGCCTGCAGGTGGCGGCGGTGGAAACCGGGAATACGACAAATCAAGGCTACAAGCTAGGTATGACGGCCTGGTGGATACCATTGGCAAGATGGAAAAGTCGATCCTTAGAGACAAACAAGACCTCGAATTTCAGGTTAAAAAAATTGAGCAGACCGATGGTCAGCTAGAAATGCAGATCAGAAAGGCCAAGCTGAAGATGTTGGAAGAGCGCATCAACTCCAAAAACGAGAAGCTTCAGGACATGTACAAGGTTAAAAAAGAACTGGAAGACAGGAGGTCAAAAGATGAGCAAAGAAGGGTAGTAGAAGAAAAAAGAAACGAAGCCAAGGAGGTAGTAAAACAGAAAATTGCCAGTGGAATCGAAGCGGCCAAAGAAGAGCGTGAGACCATGGCCGATCTTTTGGAAAATGCGGCTACCAGAATCAAGGAAAGCAAAGGTGGAAAAAAACCATCAATGCTTGACAACCTGAAAGAATCGATTACAGAAACTTTTGAAGACGTGGTAGACACGGTAAAGGCCGTAGCTGAAGTAGCAGAAGATAAAATCGAAAGTGCGGTTGACGCCCTTGATGACAAAATGGATGTTGCAGAAGACAAGGTAGAGTCGATGCTCGAATCTGTTGGTGACAAGTTGGGGATTACCAAAGAAAAACTGCAGTCTGTAGCAGATGCCGTTGAAGAAAAAATGGACATCATCGAAGATAAGGTGGAAGATGTAATAGACTCCATCACTTCTTCAGACAAAGACAAAGATTCAGAAAAAGAAGCTTAGCCTAATTGAAATAAGAACAGATGCCCGGCAATCAGGAGGATGCCGGGCATTTGTGTTTGAATACACGCCTGTCCTCCTACACAAAAGAAAAAGACAAAACCATGATTGAAAAACTGGAAGCCATTGTAGAACGTTATCATTATCTGGAAGAAAAGCTTTCAGACCCTTCCATTATTTCTGATCAGAAACAGTTTGCCAAGATCAACAAGGAATACAAAGACCTGAATGAAATTGTATCAACCACCAAGGAGTACCAAATGGTCATTTCGAACCTTGAAAATGCAAAGTTGATGCAAAAAGACTCAGATCCTGAAATGAGAGAAATAGCTTCGGCTGAAGAGGCCATACTCAACCAGGAAAAAGCAGATTTGGAAGAAAAAATCAAATGGTTGCTGGTACCAAGAGATCCCGAGGATGAAAGAGATATTATTCTGGAGATCAGATCGGGCACCGGAGGAGACGAGGCCAGCATTTTTGCCGGAGATCTTTACCGGATGTACATGCGATATTTTGATACCAAAGGTTGGAAAACGGAGGTAATTGACGCCAATGAAGGCTCTGTGGGAGGGTACAACAAAGTAGTACTTGAAGTACACGGAGAAGATGTTTATGGCAAGCTGAAATTTGAATCAGGCGCTCACAGGGTGCAAAGGGTGCCAGAAACAGAGGCCAAAGGCAGGGTACACACCTCGGCAGCCACGGTTGCCGTCTTACCTATTTTTGAAGAAGAAGAAATTGACATCCGCAAAGAAGACCTTAAGGTAGATACCTTCAGATCGAGTGGTGCCGGTGGACAAAATGTAAACAAGGTAGAAACCGGAGTAAGGTTTACCCACCTCCCTACCGGCATAGTGGCCGAAAGTACCGAAGCCCGATCACAACATAAAAACAGGGAAATCGCCTTCCAGAAACTATACCAGCGCATCACCGACATAGCCAAAGAAAAAACCTACAACGAACAAAAAGAAGCCAGAAGATCTCTTGTAGGAACCGGTGACCGCTCTGACAAAATCAGAACCTACAATTTCCCACAAAACAGGCTTACCGACCACCGCATCAACCTTACCCTTTATAGCTTAGACCGCGTAATGAACGGCGACCTGGACGGTATCATTGATGCCCTGATCATGGCAGAAAATGCGGAAAAGCTAAAAGGAGAAAGCATAGCCAGTTAAGCACGCCGAATGGCGTTAAGCGCTTAGCGCATTGCGCAAAGTGTGCAGCACGAGCATTGCCCTAAGCGGAGCGTATTGCGCGAAGTGCGCAGCACGAGCATTGCCCTAAGCCGCAGGCGTATTGCCATGAGCGCAGCGTATTGGACTAAGGCGCAGCCGTATTGCCATGAGCGTAGCGTATTGGACTAAGGCGCAGCCGTATTGTAATCATTTCCTTATCTTCACCCGACCAAAGTAAAGATATGTCGCCACAGCTATTGTTTTCATTTGTGTTGTCTTATTTTGCCCTGTTGCTCATAGTAGCATGGCGAACCTCCCGAAACGCAAACAATGAATCCTTTTTTATAGGTAACAAAAACAGTAATTGGGTGCTGGTGGCCTTTGGCATGGTGGGCACTTCGCTGAGTGGGGTTACTTTTGTAAGCGTACCAGGTACCGTTGGCAGTGCAGGGTTTCAGTATTACCAGGTTGTTTTGGGTTACTTTATTGGTTATCTGGTCATCATGTTTGTATTGTTACCACTGTATTACCGGCTTAATCTCACCTCTATCTACAACTATTTAAAGCAGAGATTTGGGCCCGTTTCGTATAAGACGGGGGCTATCTTTTTTATCATTTCCCGCACCCTGGGTGCAACGGCCAGGATGTACCTTGTAGTGAACATTTTGCAGTTGTTTATCCTGGATAAGATGGGCATTACCTTTTGGGCCACAACGGCTGTTATCTTATTGCTCATTCTTTTGTACACCGTAGAAGGGGGAGTCAAAACCATCGTTTATACAGACACCTTACAAACCTCTTTTATGTTGCTGGGCCTCGTTGTTTGTATTTGGGCTATCCTCGGACAGATGGATATGAGTTTTGGCCAGGCAGTAACAAAGCTGGGAGAACAGGGCCTTACCAAGGTATTTAATTACGACGCCAATTCCACCTCGTTTTTTCTCAAACAAATTTTGGGAGGGGCCTTTATTACCATTGCCATGACGGGACTCGACCAGGAGATGATGCAAAAAAACATCAGTGTTAAGACGCTGACGGATTCCAGAAAAAACATGTTGACCCTTGCTACCGTTTTGTTGGTGGTCAATTTTTTATTTTTGGTGATGGGAGGCTTATTGCACATGTATTCAACAGAGCATAGCCTCAATCTAAAAGGTGACGATCTCTTTCCGGGCATCGCCCTGGGAGGTCATTTATCACCCATCATCGGAGTGGTTTTTATCATAGGTCTGATTTCTGCCCTGTTTCCAAGCGCAGATGGTGCCTTAACTGCGTTGACCTCGTCATTTTGCATAGACCTGCTTGACCTCAAAAACAAGACGGATTGGCCGGAGCAACAAAAAAAGAAGACAAGATGGATGGTCCACCTTAGTTTCGCCGCCTTGTTTTTTGCCTGTGTTATGATTTTTAAGTGGATTGACGATAAATCCATCATCGATGTGATTTTAAAGGTGGCCGGCTATACCTATGGCCCACTGTTGGGTCTTTTTGCCTTTGGCATTCTGACCAAAAGAAAATTGAGGGATCAATACGTAATTTGGGTGTGTCTGGCTTCTCCCCTTCTGATTTTGGGACTAGACTTTGTCAACAATGCAGAGTGGTTTATAGGTAAAACGGGTATGAGTGGCAACTTTGCAGACAGCCTCCAGCATTTATCAACCCAAATTTTTCAGGGATTTAGATTTGGCATCGAGATTTTAATCCTCAACGGACTCATAACCTTTGCAGGTCTGTGGATGATATCAAAAAAAGATGAAAATTAAGCTTCCGGGTTTCTAGGGAGGAAGACAAAATTGGCGCCTAACTCACTGAGTACAAAAACGCAGACAAAGGCATCCGGATCTTTATAGGTTTTGATAAAATCGTCGATTTTTTCATCAAAAACCAGGTTTTTGGCAGCAAATTCTTCCAGGGTAGAGGCGTGGATGTTCCAATTTCCGCCATTTTTCTCCTTTTCAATAATGGGCAGCCCAATGGAAACCTCCTGCTGATGGGCCACAAAAACCGGGTATCTGGACACGTCCTGATCGCGAATTACGTCTGCAGCTTCGCCTAAAACACGGGCGTATCTTTGAAGATCTTCTTTTAGAATAATAAAACTTTCGGCCTTGCTCATGGCACAAAATTACAGAAAAAGAAGGGTATAGGCAATGGCACGATTTTAGTTTCAAAAATAGGTGACCCATTGCAGATACCTATGGATAAAAATTACGTTATTCTCCATAGGCTTCAATGGTGTAAGCTTTTGTATTTTTGCAACACAAATAAAAAAATGAGAATTACCGCCGTATTATTATCCCTTTTCATTGCTACAACCATGGGGGCGCAGAAAAACGACATTGACCTGCTGAAAACAGAAAGTGGCAACGAAATAACTTACTATGCAAAAAGCAATGTAAGAGAGGCAATGACCCTGGAAATGAATGTTGAAGGCACGGGCTTTACCAGCAGTGTTGCGCTGCCGGCTGTTGTTGATCTCAAGTCGTACGAAAAAAAATTAATATTAAAAATTACCCTCGATCCAAGTGGTAATTCAAACTACAGTGTATCTTATAAATCGTATAAAAAAGGTGCCGGAGGTCCCAAAATCACATCTGTAGATGCAAAAGTGTCAGAGCCAAAGGCAGAGAGACCCGGTTTGAAAAAGGGGATCGTTGTTTTTAGCAAAGACGGTTGCGGAAAATGCCAATACGCGGTTAAATACCTGAAAGAAAACAACATTCAATTTCAGGAAATCAACATTAGTAAAAGCGAAGATGATCAGTCATTGATGTGGAAGATGCTCATGGAAGATGGTTTTGCTGACAACTATGTACAAACCCCTGTGATATTGGTCAATGGCAAGGCCAATTACAACATGGACCTCAAGGCCTTTCTGGCTACACTCAAGCCCTGAGATGCAAAGAGTGGCCTCATTGTACATAGCTTCGTCTGACAATCGCGGACGAGGTGTTTTTACGGCATCACCCATCCACGAAGGTGATATCATAGAAGTATGTCCAGTGATAGTTATTCCCAAAAGAGAGCTGCCCATCATCCACAAAACTATACTCCACGATTACTATTTTCTTTGGGGAGATAAGTTGGATGATTGCGCCATTGCCCTTGGGTACGGTTCTATGTACAACCACGAACTGAACCCCAACGCCAACTTCATCCTCGATTTGGAAAATATGACCATCGATATCGAAGCCATTCAAGACATAGCAGCGGGAGAAGAAATCACCCTCAATTATCATGGCGAACCGGGGGATGAAAGTGAAGTTTGGTTTTAAGTTAAAATATTTTTTTCAACGGCGTTAAACCATTTTACAACCATTGGGTCAAAGCGTTGTAACAAAAAAATAATACCATGAAGAAGTTGATGTTTTTAATGTTTGCGCTTACGATTTTTACATTTATTGCTTGTAACAAAGACGAGGCTGCTACTGAAGCAGAAATTGAAAACTATGTGAACCAGTCCATCGGAGCACTCGAAGCCGAAACCCGCACCGGCAGAGGTGGTTGTTTTGAATTGGTCTTTCCGGTAACCATTGTCTTTTCAACAGGAGAAGAAGTGGAAGTAGAAAGCTATGAGGCATTAAAAAATGCGATCAAAAACTGGAGAAGAGAGCACAATGTACCCAAAGGCACACCTACCGTAAGACCCCAATTTGTTTATCCCATTGACGTCATTACTGCAGAAGGAGAAACCGTAACCGTTGATTCAAAACTTGAACTTTTACAACTCAGGAGAGAATGCATACTTGCGGGAAATGGTCAGGGAAGACCTTGTTTTAAACTTAATTTTCCTCTTTCTGTAGCTTATCCGGATGGTACAACCGCTACTTATGCAACAGGTATGGAAATGAGACGTGCTTTAAGGGCTTGGAAAAAGGCAAATCCTACAGCTGTATTAAGACCCGTGTTGGTATTCCCCCTTACCATCACCATGGAAGATGGCACACAAGTGACCGTGAACAGCAGAGAAGAACTGGCTCTCATCAAGCAGGACTGCAAATAAAAAACTTAAATAAGCTTTTTTTAGAGGCCGGGATTCCCGGCCTTTTTTGTTTTATGTCCTGGCCGACAAGTACAAACCATAAAAAGTGTCGTAAATACTTTAATTTTGTAACAAATTCATTTCAATGATTAAGATGAGGTCTTTGCTGTTTTTATTATTTGTCATCCCGAATATCATCTACAGCCAACACAACTACGACACCCACTTTGAACACTGCAATAAGGCAGAACACGCTGAGCACTATCAGGATTTACTAAAAGATGCCTCGAGAGAAGATGATGCCAATATCGACCTC
>JAGNSQ010000150.1 GCA_017987975.1 Saprospiraceae bacterium | reverse complement strand
CTCACACTCATGCCTACTATTCTATTACTGTATAAATCTTGCAAACTGAATACATAAAACAAACTTGTTCCTATAAAAACATAGGTCAAATCACCAGCTACAACCTGATTAATGTTACAGATCGATTTTCCATTAATCAAATTTGTATAATTCCAACTTTGCAAATCTGACTTTGTTGTAACTATTTTTATTCTCAATGGGGCTAAACAGAGCTTATTCTCAGACATTATTTGTTCAAACCTTGTTACACCTATTTTGAACTTCGATTTCATTCCCAAGTTGTAGTATAGAGACCTGGAGCCTGCTCTCCTATCTTTCTCCTTGCGATATTTATTCACATGTAATTCAATTGAGCTTATCAGCTCTTTTTCTTTCTCGTGTCGCTTTATCTTTTCATGAAAGCCCTGCCTGGTTATTCCTACATACTTGTAAGCTTGCTCCATGGTGATACCTGCTTTAACACTTTCTGCCTTTAGTCGCATCAGGACCTGGATTTGATTTTTTTTTCAAAATCTTCTCCCAATTTTTCCTTCGCTATTTTGAGTAACTCTTTTAAATATACTAGCTCTACATGTTGTGAGCCAAGCAGTTGCTTCAAATGTGCAGCTTCCTTTTCGAGTGATTTTATTCGATTTACATCTTCCTCCGTTTGTACAAGAATAGGCGGGGGTAGCTCTTTGCTTCCATATTTCTTCACCCATAAACGAACACTCTCTGATTTTACATCAAACTCATGTGCAACTTGTCCGATCTTCTTTGATCCCTCCTCAATGTAGGATACTTGCTGCTTGCGAAAACTCTCACTAAAGCGCCTCCGCCTTCTTTCTTCTAGTGTTAATTTGTCCATTTCAAATGTCAATTTAAGCAAGTTTTCCACATTTTTCATGTCAAGCTATTCCATGAGAGTGCAGGATAAGGGTATAGGGACCAGGGGTAAGGGCAGCATTCAGTCAAGCAATTTTATGAGACAACAAGAATCCTAGTCCCTAGTCCCTAACCCCTAAAACCTACCCCAGTCCCCAGCACCTAGCCCCTAAAACCTATTACGAACTAAAATGTTAATTAAGAAAAACAAAAAAAATGAAATACTTACTGACATTGGCCATAACGGCTACTTTATTTTCCTGTAAACAAAAGGTGGAAGAAACGGCAGCTCCTGAAGCGGCACCCGTTTCAGATACGTTGGCTGTGCCTACACTAACCCAAAGATGGGCAACTGACACGATATTAAAGACCCCTGAATCTGTGGTTTTTGATGAAAAATATGGCGTGTTTTATGTGGCCTGTATTGGCGGGGTACCACCAGATGCAAAAGACAAAGATGGTTACATTGCTAAGTTAAATCAAAAGGGAGAGATCATTAAAAAAGATTGGGTTACCGGATTGAGTGGTCCCAAAGGTATGGCTGTGAAAGGGGATAGCCTTTATGTAACGGATATTGATGCCCTTGTGCTAATCCATACCCCATCTGGCAAAGTGATCCAGAGAATTCCGGTTAAGGGAGCTAAGTTTCTGAATGACGTGGCCGTGGATGACATGGGACTTGTTTATTTCAGCGATTCTTATGCTAACAACCTGCATAGCTGGGATGGCAAAAAAGTGGCTACTCTTGCTACAGGAGAAAGTTTGGGAAATCCCAACGGCATTTACAATGAAAAAGACAGACTGGTAATGGCTTCATTCGGCAAGGGCAATGTTTATACTTTCAATAAAGCTACTGCGGCGATTGAAATCAAAGTAGATACCCTGCCTGGAGGCGATGGAGTGGAAGATTTCAGAGACGGTTACCTGGTTTCCAACTGGAATGGAGAGGTGTATTACATCAACAAAGATTGGAAAAAACAACTTTTACTCGATACCAAGGCTGACAAAAGAAATGCGGCAGATATCGAGTTTGTACCTTCTCAAAACTTATTACTTGTACCAGAATTTTTTGGCAATAAGGTGACAGCGTACGACGTTAAATAATTAATTACGTTTAAAGCTTTGATTAGCGGTCATATGGCTCTCTCTATGACCGCTTTTGCTTTATGTGCCAACTCCCCAAATAAGGCTTGCTCCACATTTTCAAAATTTTCTTTTGAAAAATTCTGCTCTAGTCGACCGCCTTTCAGCAAATGGATGTCATCACAAATTCTCAATAAGGGGTCGAGGATGTGAGAAGAGATTAAAATGGTTTTGCCCCTTTCTTTTAACAAGGTCAGCAAAACTTCAAGCACATGGTTGCTCTCCAGATCCAGTCCATTAAAGGGTTCATCCAAAAGGTAAATGGGCTTATCTTTTTTAAGCATAGCCAAAATGGCCAGCTTTTTTTTCATTCCGGTTGAATAGTGGTCTACCAAATCGTCCAACGGTAGTTGAAATACTTCGCTAAGTTGTTTCCCATCAAAGTGACTGCGTGTTTGGCTGAACAAAGAGAGGTATTCATTGCCTGTAATATTGGGATAAAAATAAGGGCTGGTTTCAAGAAAAAACACATCTTCTTTTAGCAGTGTTCTCTGACCAAAATGAAGACTGCCGGAAACAGGTTTTTTATACCCTGCCACCGCATTGAACAGCGTAGTTTTACCGGCACCATTGAGTCCGGCGATGCCATGGATGCCCGGCACCGGCCAGGTCACTGTCAACTCATCCACAACTAAATGGCTACCATAAGCCAGGCAAAGATTTTTTAATTCAATCATTGAAATAGACTTCCAGATTTTTGAGTGCTTTAAAATAATAATAAATAGCAAATCCTGCCGGTAAAATAAATGTGACAGGGAGTATTGACATAAGTGCAATTACAGCTGAAAAATTGCTTTGTTTGATCCATTGGTGTTCCGGTATATATTGGCTGTATTTGGCAAAAATAGCAAAGACCCACAAAACCACAATACCCGCCACCATGGCCACTACGACCCATAAATTGTCTGGATTAAAAACCAGGTGAAGTGAGATGATGGGCAGAAAAAAAATCAAAACCCACTGTAGGTGCAATTTTATTTTTTGATGTAAAAAGTGTTTAGCAGTTCCTCCTTTATCTATAAGGATTGAAATAGATTCATTATAATCATAGAAGGAAAGACACAGGGTAGTGAGCAACCAAAGTAGTAGAATGCTTAGATAGGGCACCATGACCCCTGCCCATGCACCGACATAGAACAGGGCCGCCGGACCATAGATTTTTCGAAGTCCACACCTCCATTCAAAAAGAGATATAGGTATAAACCCAAGCCAAGCATTCATTGTCCGTGCTCTCATAACGGGCTTGTAAGAAGGCAGCGCCAATGCTGCAAAAAGGGGAAAAATCCAATAATAGGTGTAACCACCAGGAAGCGAAGTTATGATAAATGGTAAAAGAATGATGAGGTACTCCACACGTAAAATCATTTTATAATTTTCTATATGATGCACCAGGAAGGGAAGATCTTTTCTACTAAAATGTATACTGAATAAAATTAATGCAAAGACCACCGATAGGTAAATTGTGATGGTGGCGTCACCTTGCAAAATGAGGCTGTAATTTAAAAAGACAAGGAAAGCAAAAAACAACAATACCGCGTACCCCCCCAATTCAAAGGCAAGTCGCCCCATCTGTTTGTACCTAAGAGCCATAAACGCTTTTAACGAAGCAGGTACTACCATTTTGATCTCAGATAACTCACACCCAGCACAGTCAAGAGCAAGCCAGAGACTGTCATACTGCATGCACAGATCAAAGTTACTGTTTCATGCCAGCGAAAAACAAAGGGTTCAATTAAAAAAATGTCTAACAAGTATATGATAAAACTAAGGGCGAAACCAATGACTACCATTGACTGCCAAAAAGGCGATTGCCAAATGCCCTTGTGCTGCTCTATTCTTCGAATGAATTGGCTATAAAGGCTGTTTGAAGCATCCATTTTTTTCAATTGAAATAGGATGGATTTTGAGGACTCCAGTTCCTCCAGGTTGTAGTGGGCTGCCGCTTTTTTAAAAAGTAAGAGACGAAAAGCATCCTCACCGTTGTGACGGTAGATGTTTTCTTCCACCACAAATTCAATCATGGCATCTACTTCATAAAGAAATTTTTCATACTTGCCTATTTCAAAGAGAGCCAGCAGATGATCGATAGCCATCTCATTTTTTTCTTTGGTCCCTATATAGGGATTGGAGCGGATATAGGTTTCGAAAAAGGGTAGCCTTTCCCTGTGGCCCAGGGTGTAAAACTGCAGGTACAGTTCATCCGGTGAAAGGTTGTTCCAGTCTGCCATTTTTTTATTTTGGCTTGTATAGAAATATCCTCGATGGAGCCGCATCCAATTGAAAGGATGGTATTTGAATTTGGGCCAGGTACTGGCCATCAACTACCGCATTGGGTACATAAATCATTTCAGTAATCGTATTTTTACGATTGATTTCCGCTGGATAATTCCAAAAAGTTTTATGGGCCAACAGTTGACCCCCATCTTCTTCCCGGTCTACGCTGGGCAAGTCGGTGAGCAGGTGTTGAATACCGGCTTTTACCAGCAGATCAATGGCTTCCGGCTCAAAATAAGTGGGATTACTACCTGAATACATCCACCTGTTTTTTTCTTCAGGGTTGGGCAGAGTACGAATCAAAATGGCGGTTTCATCTTCCAGTTGTGTTGCAATTTCTTGCAGAGATTGAGCGGTAATAACCTTATCTCCATTATCCAGCTTTTCCGGGTAGATGCTGACCAGGCGGCTCCAGAACAATGAATCTTTTAAAACATCGGCAATAGCTACTCTTTCTTCACTGATGTGGCCCACACATTCGGTATGGGTACCGTTGCCATGGGGATTTAATTTTACATTGTAAAAATTGACGGGACTCCCCTTACGGGTATCTCCAATAAAGCTGCCGCTTATCAAGGGAGATGCATCAAAAGGAGGGGCATAAAAACAATTGGGTCCTACTTCTGTAGCATCCAGGCGAACAGATACCTCGGTACCTTGTGTTGTATCAAAGCGGTAACGTTGTTGTCCAATCAGCGTCTCGACAATCATTTTCCAGCTTTTGATTTGCGGAAGGCATCCAGCATGTCCCACATCTCATTGGGAATAGACAAATAACCATTAAATGACCCGGCACCCATCAGCCATTCGCCACCATCGATGGTCACATCTGCCCCATTGATGTAGGCAGCAAAGTCACTCATCAAATAGGCACATAAATTGGCAAGTTCGGGGTGTTCACCTACCCTGTGCAGAGGTACTTTTTTAGTAGGATCCACCATATCTTTGACCGCTTCAGGGATCAATCGGCTCCATGCCCCTTCTGTTGGGAAGGGACCCGGCGAAACAGCATTGACCCGGATGCCATATTTGGCTCCCCATTCTACAGCTAGGGAGCGGGTAAGGGCTAAAACACCTGCCTTGGCACAAGCAGAAGGAACGGTAAAGGCCGTACCTGTGAAAGCATAGGTAGTGGTAATGTTAAGTATGTTTCCTTTGATGTTTTCTTTGATCCAATATTTGCCCAAAGTAAGGGTAAAGTTGACTGTGCCCTGCAGCACAATGCCGATGACACTTTCAAAGGCCCGGTGAGATAACCTTTCGGTAGGACTTACAAAATTGCCGGCTGCGTTGTTGAGCAAAACATCTACACTTCCAAACTTGGCGATACTTTCTGCCAAAACCCGCTCTACATCTTCAATGTTTCGCACATCCCCGGCTACTCCCAAAACCTGAGCACCCGTGGCTTCACTCATTTCTTTTGCCGTTTGTTCGAGTACCTCAGCCCTCCTGCCGGTAATCACAATGTTGGCACCTAAAGAAGCCAGGTAGGTGGCTATAGATTTGCCAAGGCCGGTACCTCCTCCGGTTATCAAAACGGTTTTGCCTGAATAGGTTCCGGCAGGTAGCATGGATTTTAGGTGGCTATCACTCATGATTGGTTTACTATTTTCTGGTAAAATTTTTCATAGTAGGGCAAAATTTCATCAATGTGAAAACGTTTTGCCTGTTGTAAAGCATTTTGGCGGAAGATGCCCAGCTTATGTTCATCCTGGAGCAGTTCTATGGTTCGTTCAGCCATTTTATCTATATCCCCAATCTCACACATATAACCGGTTTCTCCATCAATATTGATTTCGGGAATACCACCCGCATTGGAAGAAACAACCGGCACCTCGCAAGCCATCGCTTCCAGGGCAGCCAGTCCAAAACTTTCATTGGCAGAAGGTAAAAGGAAGATATCCGCGATGGCCAACAATTCTTCTATGGCATCTTGTTTTCCTAGAAACCTAACATCGTGGCAAATATCCAGCTCACGGCAAAGGTCTTCCATGGGCTTTCGTTCGGGTCCATCACCAATCAAGATGAGTTTGCAAGGAATATGTTTGCGCACCTTTTCAAAAACGTGGATCACATCGTCCACCCTTTTCACTTTTCGGAAATTAGAGGTGTGGACCAGAATCTTTTCCTGGTTGGGTGCAATGGCCTTTTTAAAATGATCTTTATCGGTTTTCCGAAACCGGTCGAAATCGATAAAGTTGTGGATGACTTCAATTTCGTTGCTAATATTAAAATTGGCAAAGGTCTCTTCCTTGAGTTGTTGTGACACGGCAGTTACCCCGTCGGAATTGTTAATGCTAAACTCTACCACCGGTTTAAAAGAGGGGTCAGACCCCGTAAGGGTGATGTCGGTACCGTGTAAGGTGGTCACAATTGGCAGGTTAATGCCCTTTGATTTTAAAATTTGTTTGGCCATATAAGCTACGGCGGCATGGGGTATGGCATAATGCACGTGTAACAAATCTATTTTTTCGTACAAAACGGCATCCACAATTTTACTGGCCAGAGCAGTTTCGTACGGGGTATATTCAAAAAGTGGGTATTCCATGGCGCTTACCTCATGAAAGAAGACATTGGTGTTAAAAGCCGATAGCCTGGGAGGCTTGCGGTAGGTAATAAAATGGATCTGGTAGCCCTTTTTAGCCAGGCCCAGGCCTAGTTCAGTAGCAACCACACCGCTACCCCCATAGGTAGGATAACATACAACGCCAATGTTCATAAAATGCCAGTTAAATTGTTTGTGGTCAAAGTTATGGTT
>JAGNSQ010000036.1 GCA_017987975.1 Saprospiraceae bacterium | reverse complement strand
GACTATACCATAGTAGTGACCAACACAGGCAACCAAACCCAGACAGGAGTCAACGTTACTGACGTCCTCCCTGGCGGTGGCGCAGGCACCCTGACAGGTCCAACAGAAAGCGTAAGTTCAAACGGCAATTTGAACGTCGGCGAAACGTGGACCTACACCATCAGCTATACAGCAACGCAAGCAGATATTGATGCAGGTGTCAATTTAGTAAACACGGCAAGTGTTACTACCACCCAGGTACCGGGTCCAACAACAGATACGGCAACTACTCCGGTAAGCCAGACACCGTCATTGACGATAGCCAAAACACAAATTACCGGTCCAAATCCAGTCACAGCAGCAGGCCAGGTTATTGGATACTCAATAGTAGTCTACAACAATGGCAACCAGACCCAGACAGGGGTAAACGTTACTGATATTCTTCCAAATGGCAGTGCAGGCACATTGACAGGCCCCGTAGAGAGTGTAAGTTCCAACGGAAGTTTGGAGATAGGCGAGAGTTGGACATATACCATCAGTTATACAGTTACACAGGATGACATTGATGCAGGTGTCGACTTAGTAAACACGGCAAGTGTTACTACTACCCAGGTACCGGGTCCAACTACAGACACAGCGACCACACCGGTATTGACCAGTTCATCCATTCAGTTAGAAAAAACAGGAACTATAGTGGACTTGCCTCCAACAGGTGTCAATGCCGGTGATCAGATAAGTTATGTGTTTAGCATTACCAATACAGGAAACGTTAGATTATTTAATGTTTATGTTTCTGATTTCTGGGCAACCGTGATGGGAGGACCGATAGATACACTAGAGGTGGGTGAAGTCGATGCAACCACAATTTCAGGTGTATATACCATTGCTCAAACAGATATTGATTTGGGAAGCTTTTCAAACGTAGCAACTGTTACAGGCTCTCCTCAAGTGGGTCCTGATGTTTCGGATGACGATACGGATGACCAAAATTTTGTGCAAAATCCTCAAATTTCACTGGTGAAGACGGGGGTGTTGAATGATTTAGCACCTGCAGGGCATAATCCAGGAGATGAAATTAATTATACATTTAAAGTAACTAATACAGGAAATGTAACTTTAAGTTCTGTAACAGTTACAGATCCAAATGCTACTATTTTTGGAGGCCCAATCATTAGTTTGATTCCAGGTCAAAGCGACAGCATTACATTTACGGGAACCCATATTGTTACTCAGGAAGATATTGACAACGGAACGTTCGTTAACACTGCTACTGCTTCGGGTTTTGCACCTGATAATTCAGAGCCGATGGATTCTGATGATGATACACAAATGTTTATTCAAACACCTTCTATGGTCATTACAAAGGATCAGACTTCAGGACCAAATCCTGTATCAACTGCAGGACAGATCGTTGGATATACCATTGTTGTTTCAAATACGGGAAATATAACTTTAAACAATGTTGTCGCCCAGGATCTATTACCTGATGGTTCAAATGGTGTTTTGACAGGTCCGTTTGAAAGTTTAAGCAGCAATGGTGAGTTAAACGTTGGTGAAAATTGGATTTATGTTATTAATTATACTGCAACTCAATCCGATATTGACCTTGGAGATCCATTGGTGAATGTTGCTACTGCTTACAGTGATGAAACACCAATTCCTGTAACCGATGACGCAGAAACCCCAATAGAACAACTTCCTGCTATTTCAGTACTAAAATCACAAACAGGGGGGCCAAATCCGGTTTCAAGTGCAGGACAGGTAATTGACTATACAATCGTTTTGGAGAACATAGGAAATATGACCCTTACCAGCATTAGTACTTCGGATATTTTGCCTAATGGCTTAAACGGTACCTTAACTCCTCCAGTAGAGAGTGGTGCTGCCAATGGTGAAATGGAGGTTGGTGAAACCTGGACCTATCAAATATCATATACTGTTTCTCAAGTGGATGTAGACGGAGGTTTGCCATTGATCAATAACGTCTATGTTACTACCAATGAGATACCTACACCGCAAAACGATGATGCAACTACACCTATATCACAGTCACCTTTATTTACTGTTTCGAAAACACAGACCAGTCTTCCTGATACAGTTTCACAAGTTGGTCAGATAATTGGGTACCAGATTGTCCTAACTAATACGGGCAATGTGTCATTATCTAATATTTCTGTATCCGATCAAATGCCTGATGGCAGTATAGTATCACTTACTATGCCAATTGAAAGTCAGATAACAAACGGAATCGTAGAAGTTGGTGAAACTTGGACATATACTACCACTTATACAGTTACACAAGATGATTTAAATTCAGGTGCAGACTTAATCAATACTGTTTCAATTACAAGCGATGAAACACCTGATCCGGTTACCGATGATGAAGCTACACCGGTTAAACAAATACCTGCCATCCAATTAATCAAGACAGGTACATATGTTGACCTTGCACCTGCAGGATACAATGCTGGGGATGAAATTGTATATAATTTTACAATTGAGAATACGGGCAATGTTACTTTAACTAATGTCTATATCACAGACTTCCTGGTTGCCCTTGTAGGGGGGCCAATTCCAGTACTTAATCCGGGAGATGTTGACAACTCTACCATTAGTGCAACCTATATTATTCAACAATCAGACATAGACAATGGCAGTTTCTCTAATCAGGCTTTTGTATATGGTACTCCACCAATGGGAAGTGAAGTTAGTGATGATGATACCGATGATCAAACATTCAGTCAAAATCCTTCTATTTCTCTAATTAAAAAAGGAAGTTTTGTTGACCTGGCTCCAATTGGATACAATCCAGGCGATGAAATTGAATATAAATTTTATGTTACCAACTCTGGTAATGTTACTTTGTACAACATTGAAGTATCAGATCCATTGGTAACTGTTAATGGAGGTACTCTGGCTTCTCTGGCGCCCGGTGAAACGGATAGCATTACATTTACAGCATCATTGATCGTTGACCAAATGGCAATAGATACAGGTATGGTTACCAATGTTGCTTCTGTAGTTGGTTATGCACCAGACAATTCTCCGGTTTTTGCCACCGACAACCATATTGAAAACATGGTGCAAACACCTTCCTTCAATATTGTAAAAACCCAGACAGGTGGCCCCAATCCAGTGACCACAGCTGGCCAGGTAATCGATTATACCATTGTTGTTAGCAATACCGGAAATCTTACACTCACCAATGTAGTGGTAAATGATGTAATGCCGGATGGAAGCGCAGGTGCACTTGGTTTGCCAACAGAGAGCGTAAGTTCAAATGGCAATTTGAACGTCGATGAAACATGGACCTATACTATTAGTTATACGGTTACACAAGCCGATATTGATGCAGGTCTTACACTGGTAAATAGGGTATCGGCAACTACGGATGAAGATCCAACACCGGAAACCGATGAAGAGCCTACACCTGTAAGCCAGACACCATCATTTAGTGTCAGCAAAACCCAAACGGGGGGTCCAAGCCCAGTGACAAGCGCAGGTCAGATAATTGACTATACCATTGTGGTGACCAATACCGGTAATCTTACCTTGACCAATGTGGTTGTGAATGATTTGATGCCAAATGGCACAATGGAGTCTCTGGGTACCCCAACAGAGAGCGTAAGTTCAAATGGCAATTTGAACGTCGGAGAAACATGGACCTATACCATCAGTTATACAGTAACGCAAGCTGACGTAGATGCAGGACTTGCGCTAGTAAATACAGTGTCAGTAACTACAGAAGAAGATCCTAATCCGGAAACGGATGATGAAACTACACCTGTGAGTCAGCAGCCATCATTTAATGTGGTTAAAACTCAAACAGGAGGTCCAAACCCTGTTTCAGTTGCAGGGCAGGTAATTGACTATACCATAGTTGTAACAAATACCGGAAACCTTACTTTGACTAATATTGTGGCAACAGATCAAATGCCTGACGGCAGCACAGGTACACTGGCTATGCCAACGGAAAGCGTAAGTTCAAATGGCAATTTGAACATTGGTGAGACATGGACCTATTATGTTAGCTATACAGTGACGCAAGCGGACATCGATGCAGGACTTACCCTTGTAAACAGAATTTCTGTAACTACCGATGAAGATCCTACTCCGGAGACCGATGAAGCACCAACACCGGTTAGTCAGCTACCTTCATTTAATGTAACAAAAACTCAAACAGGAGGTCCAAATCCTGTGACAGCTGCAGGTCAGACTATTGACTATACCATATTAGTAACCAATACCGGAAACCTTACATTAACTAACGTAATAGTTAACGATGTAATGCCGGATGGCAGCACAGGCGCACTTGGATTACCAACGGAGAGTGTAAGTTCAAATGGCAATTTGAACGTCGGAGAAACGTGGACCTATACCATTAGCTATACAACTACTCAAGCAGATATAGATGCTGGAACCACTTTGGTTAACAATGTGTCTGTGACCACCGATGAAGATCCTACCCCGGAGACCGATGAAGCACCGACACCAGTAAATCAGTCACCTTCATTTAGTGCGGTAAAAACTCAAACAGGAGGACCCAATCCGGTAACAACGGCCGGTCAGGTAATCGACTATACCATTGTAGTAACAAATACAGGCAATGTAACGCTTACCAATATTGCAGTCATAGATCAAATGCCAGATGGTAACTCTGGATCTCTTGGTGCTCCTGTTGAGAGTATTGCCTATGATGCTGTATTAAATGTAAATGAAACATGGACATTTAATGTTAGTTATACTGTAAGTCAGGATGATTTGGATACAGGAACCAATCTTGTGAACACGGTAACCGTGACCACCGAAGAAGATCCTACACCAAAAACAGATGACGCAACCACTCCGGTTAGTCAACAACCCTCTTTCACTGTTTCTAAAATCCAAACCGGAGGTCCTAACCCTATAACGGCAGCTGGCCAGGTTATTGATTATACCATATTTGTGACCAATACCGGCAACATTACTTTGACCAATGTTATGGTGAGCGATGCTATGCCGGATGGAAGTGCAGGTGCACTTGGTTTACCAGTTGAGAACGTAAGTTCAAATGGCGATTTGAATGTAGGAGAAAGTTGGACATATACTATTAGCTATACTGTCTCTCAGGCTGACATTGATGCCGGATTAACCCTGGTGAATACGGTAACAGTAACTACAGAAGAAGATCCTACTCCGCATACTGATGACGCACCGACGGTTGTGAATCAAATGCCTTCTTTCAATGTAGTCAAAACACAGACTGGAGGTCCTAGCCCGGTAACGGCAGCTGGCCAGGTAATTGATTATACCATTGTAGTGAGCAATACCGGCAATTTAACTCTTAACAATGTCGTGGTGGCTGACATGATGCCGGATGGAAGTACAGTTATACTTGGATTACCAATAGAAAGTGTAAGTTCAAATGGCAATTTGAACGTTGGAGAGACCTGGACCTATACCATCAGTTACACAGTGACACAAGCAGATGTTGATGCAGGTCTAACCCTTGTAAACAGAGTTTCAGTAACAACAGATGAAGATCCAACTCCTGAAACGGATGAGGAGCCAACTCCAGTGAGCCAGACTCCTTCTTTTACAGTAGTTAAAACACAAACAGGAGGTCCTAATCCTGCCACAACTGCTGGTGAGGTGCTGGATTATACCATCGTGATTAATAATACCGGGAATGTAACTTTGACCAACGTACTTGTCAATGATGTGATGCCGGATGGTAGCGCAGGCGCACTTGGATTACCAACGGAGAGTGTAAGTTCAAATAGCAATTTGAACGTCGGAGAAACTTGGACCTATACCATCAGTTACACCGTAACACAAGCAGACATTGATGCGGGTTTAACCCTTGTCAATACGGTTACCGTTACGACAGAAGAAGAACCAACTCCGGAAACGGATGATGCGCCAACTCCAGTAAGTCAATCACCTTCTTTCTCTGTTTCTAAAACGCAAACAGGAGGTCCAAATCCTGCCGCAACCGCTGGTGAAGTGCTGGATTATACCATCGTAATTAATAATACCGGAAATGTAACTTTGACCAATGTAGTGGTCAATGATGTGATGCCGGATGGTAGCGCAGGCGCACTTGGATTACCAACGGAGAGTGTAAGTTCAAATGGCAATTTGAACGTCGGAGAAACATGGACCTATACCATCAGTTATACAGTAACACAAGCAGACATCGATGCAGGTTTAACCCTGGTCAATACAGTCACGGTTACAACCGATGAAGATCCCACCCCGGAAACAGATGATGCGCCAACCCCTGTTAGCCAATCACCTTCATTTACCGTGTCCAAGACACAAACAGGAGGTCCCAATCCTGCCACAACTGCTGGTGAGGTTTTGGATTATACCATCGTGATTAGCAATACAGGCAATGTAACTTTGACCAATGTAGTGGTCAATGATGTGATGCCGGATGGTAGCGCAGGTGCACTTGGCTTGCCAACGGAGAGTGTAAGTTCAAATGGCAATTTGAACGTCGGAGAGACCTGGACCTATACCATCAGTTACACCGTGACACAAGCAGACATTGATGCTGGTTTAACCCTTGTCAATACTGTTACCGTTACGACGGAAGAAGATCCAACTCCGGAAACAGATGATGCACCAACACCGGTAACCCAACTACCTGGTCTTTGGATGACCAAGGCTAGTATTTTAGACTTAGGTGTAAATAACCTATCCAATCCAGGCGATGTTATCACCTATACTTATCAGGTGGTGAATAGTGGAAACACAACTATTCAGAATTTAACCATTAACGAAAATCTGGATAACTTCACGGGAAATGGTAGCCTGCCAGTGCCGGTATTCCAATCTGCTTCATTGGGAAGCGGAGAAGGTACCCTGTTGGTTGGAGAAATAGCAACCTATGTTGCCAACTATGCCATCACCTTAGCAGATATTGTTCAAGGTCAAATCCTCAACCAGGCAATAGCAGCTGGATCTACACCAAATGGTATCCCTGTTTCTGATTTGTCTGATAGTGCCAATCCATCTGACCCTAATGAAACCGGATCTCCGGGTGATCCTGATGGAAACGATCCTACCACAACTTTAATACCTCCACCTCCGCCAGTTGCATTGGATGATAGCAGTGTTAACAACTTACCGGGCACAACAGTAAGTATCAATATTTTAGTAAACGATAACGTGTTTAATGGAGACCCTGCAACACCTGCCAATTCGCAGGTAGTGTTGATTGATCCTGCCACAGGGCTGCCAACGGTGACTCCTGACGCGGTTACTATACCAGGTCAGGGTGTTTATACCTACAACCCAGCAACAGGTGTGCTAAGCTTTGATCCAAATCCGGGCTACACCCTCGATCCTACTCCTATTGATTATATTTTAACGGAGACGGCAACAGGCTTGAGCGACACAGCTAATGTATTAATCACATATATTGAACTACCGCCATTGGCAATTAACGATGAAGATCTGGACAATGCAGTGGGAACCAACGGAAGTGTAAACATCCTCGCAAACGATCAATTGTCGGATGGTACACCTGCCACAACAAGCAATACCACCGTAGTCTTGATCGATCCATCAACAGGAATGCCTACACTCACACCAAATATAGTGACCATTGCAGGAATGGGTGTTTACACATATAACCCTGCAACCGGTGAATTGGTGTTTGATCCGGATCCTGGTTTTACTTCAGATCCAACCCCAATCAATTACATCCTTACGGAAACATTGACGGGATTAACAGATCAGGCTACAGTAACTATTACCTACATTGAGCAACCACCTGTGGCTAATGACGATCAGGATTTGGGCAATGCGGTGGGAACCAATGTTACCCTCAATCTGCTGTTGAATGATGATGTTTCTGATGGAAGTCAGGCTACGGTTTCAAACACTACTGTAACATTGATCGATCCTGCAACAGGATTAGTTACTACCACTCCTAATGTAGTGACCATAGCAGGTCAGGGTGTATATACTTACAATCCTGCTACCGGCGAACTTACATTTGATCCAAATCCGGGCTTTACTACAGATCCAACCCCTATCAATTACATCCTTGCGGAAACGTTGACAGGACTTACGGATCAGGCTAATGTAACCATTACTTACATTGAGCAGCCACCTGTTGCCAACGATGACCAGAGTCTCAACAATGTGGTCGGAAGCAATGTTGCTATCAACCTGCTTACCAATGATGATTTGTCAGATGGTACGCAGGCAACTACAGCCAATACAACGGTTACCTTGATAGATCCGGCTACAGGTGTGGCTACAACTACGCCTAATATGGTTACCATTCCGGGCCAGGGAGTATATAACTATAATCCTGCCACCGGCGTGTTAACCTTTGATCCGAATCCGGGCTTTACAACCGATCCAACTCCGATCAATTATATTTTGACAGAAACATTGACGGGATTGACTGATCCGGCTACTGTGACCATAACTTATCTGGAACAACCTCCGGTGGCCAATGACGATCAAAGTCTCAACAATGTAGTGGGCAACAACGCGACAATTAACTTGTTAACCAATGATGATTTGTCAGATGGAAGTCAGGCTACAACAACCAATACCAGTGTTGTGCTTGTAAATCCGGCTACAGGATTGCCAACAGCTACACCTAATGTAGTAACTATTCCTAATCAGGGAATATATACCTACAACCCGGCAACAGGTGATTTAACTTTTGACCCTTTTGTTGGTTTTACAACCGACCCAACTCCTATTAATTATATTTTAACAGAAGTTTTAACAGGGTTAACAGACCCAGCAACAGTCACTATAACCTATTTGGAAATTCCCCCAGTAGCGAATAACGATAGTTCATTGGATAATCAACCTTATACGACTGTAACTATTAATATCCTATCAAACGATGATATTTCAGATGGAAGTCAGGCTACAACAAGCAATACATCGGTATCCTTAATTGATCCGGCTACAGGTTTGCCAACCATCACCCCAAATGTTGTAACAATACCTGGTCAGGGTGTATACACTTATAATCCTGCAACTGGCAATATTTCGTTTGTTCCAATTTCTAGTTTTAATGGAGACCCTACACCAGTTACCTACATTCTAACTGAAAACCAAACTGGTCTGAGTGATCCTGCAGTTGTAACTATTACTTATCTTGACCTAGTTGAATCCATTGGTAGTTTGGTTTGGGAGGACTTGAATGGTGATGGAATTTATCAAACCAATGAACCGGGTGTGCCCAATGTTCAGGTAGAATTATATGATCCAAATGGTAACTTAATTGCTATAACATATACAGACAATACAGGACATTTCGTTTTTGATAGTATTTTGGCAGGTACTTATTATTTTAATTTCATACCAGATCCCGTTTATGGATTTACCTTCCCTAATGTTGGTATCAATAACAATGTGGATAGTGACGTGGACGGAGCATTTGGCACAGGTACCACTGGTTTAGTAACTTTTACAGCAGGACAGGTAGATCTTTCATGGTATGCAGGTTTGTACCGATGCGCTGAAATTGGAGAAAAGGTTTGGTATGACGTAGATAAAAATGACATCCAAGGTGTTACTGAAAATGGTATCAATGGTCTGAAGGTTAATTTGTGGAGAGTCAATGGTAATTCAAAATTCATTTGGGAGTCTAAATTTACAGGTCACCAACCTGGAACGGGTTCAACTGATGGATATTTTAGATTCTGCGCACCTCCGGGTACCTATTATATAGAAGTAGTAATGCCTCCAATTGGTCTGGTTCAAGCTAGAGCTAACATTGGTAACAACGACTTTATTGATAGTGATTTGACCAATGCAAATGGTAAGTCAACAACATCCAACTTTACGGTCTTGTCAGGTCAATCAAAGACAGATATTGGTGCGGGATATTATCCGATGGCAACTGCTGGCAACCTTGTTTGGATTGATGACAACAACGATGGTGTACAGCAATCTGAAGAACCTAAAGTTGGTAATGTTTTGGTTGAAGCCTTTGATACGTTACATCAAAAAGTAGGTCAGGCATATACCAATCAAAATGGTTATTATCAAATTGATTATCTTGGTAAATCATCCTACTACTTGAGATTTACACCTCCATCAGGTTATGGATATACAATAGCTAATCTTCAAAACGACGAAATCAATAGTGATGTTGATCATAGCAATGGTTTGAATACAACAAGATTTATTGCTTTGTCGCCAGGTGATAATAACGTTAACATGGATGCTGGACTTGCCTTTGGTGTGCTTCCTGTAAGATGGTTGGATGTAAATGCTGAAAATAAAGGATCATTTAACTTGATAAGTTGGTCCACTGCAACTGAAATCAATACGGATAAATTCTATGTGCAGAGAAGACACGAAAGTGAAGATGATTTTGTAAACATTGCTGAGAAGAAAGCAGCTGGTCATTCAAATAACATTAGCAACTATCAGATTGAGGATGCTGATATTGAGAAGGGCGGTGTATATTACTACCGAATTCAGCAATGGGATCTGGATGGTAATAATACTTTAAGTAAAACAGTTGCTGTTAAATTAGCTGTAAAGGAAAATGTCGTCAGCTTATATCCAAATCCGGCACGTGATTTCAGTACACTTTCAGTTGATCTGAAAGGAAACGAAGACGCCGTTGTTTCTGTTTTCAACGTTGAAGGGATTTTGGTTCAAATTCATCATTTGCCTTCTGAAAGTAGATTTGGATTGTCTAAGAAAATCAGAATTTCTGGACTTGCAACAGGGGTGTACATGGTACAAACTACCCAGGGAAGTTTCACGGATATCAAAAAACTGATTATAACTGAATAGTAAGACGTAATTGCATATTTTTCGAAAGCAGGGAGGTTATTCTTCCTGCTTTTTTATTTTATAAGCTGCGGTTAAGCCATGTACGAATTATTACACCTTTTTTTTTTGATTAGTGTAGAAACATCTGTTTTAAAAAGGTTTTTCCATTTGAGGGCTGAACCAATATTTTTATGGATCGTTATATTATCCATATGAAACCTTCACTTTCGACACAGTTTTTTGAGTATCTGGACCACCTCTCATTTGATGCGATCTTACCTGATGGTATTGGCTTGCTCAATCCGATGGAGGGAAATGAAATGGTTCGAAATATCACCCGTCAATTTTACGATCTTTACTACAACGATCACCAAAATCGCACCCTCATTCTTGGAATCAATCCGGGCAGATTGGGCGGAGGTGCCACTGGCATTCCATTTACGGATACAAAACGACTAAAAGAAAAATGCGGACTTGAATTGGGAGATCTTAAGACCCATGAACCCTCATCTGTCTTTGTGTACGAGTGGATCGATGCCATGGGTGGTGCATCATCGTTTTATCAAAAATACCTGATTCATTCTGTCTGCCCCCTTGGCTTTACCAAAGGATCAGTCAACTACAATTATTACGACGACAAAATACTGGAGGCGTTGGCCTTACCCCTCATCAAAAAACACCTTACATCTTTGTTGGATATGGGTTTTCGCCAGGAAGTGGTGTTTTGCCTGGGAACAGGTAAAAATTATCAATTTTTATCAAAGCTCAATGAAAGTGAAAAATATTTTGGAAGGGTAGTGCCTTTAGAACACCCCCGCTTTATCATGCAATACAAATCAAAAAGTAAGGAAGCTTACATCGATCAGTTTATTGTTAAACTCAAGGACTTCTCTTAAACGACAATCAATCCCCCCAATTTCAAAGCAGGTAAAAGATGAAATAAGTCTTCTTCATCAGCAGAACCATTGGATGCCTTAACATAATTTTGTACAAAGTCAACCCATGACAATCCATCACCAGATGTTGGCTGAAGAGTTGGCAAGGTAACGGCCATCCACTTCGATTCCCAGTCAAACAATTCCATTTCCGCTTCCTGGTTTTTGAAATACATTTTTACGGTACTATACTCAGCATCCAGGGCTTCTGTCTGTATGTAATCACCTATATAATATACTCTTGCGTTGCTCCTGATTTTATCTCCTTGGTTTTTTAAAAATTTTTTAATCATCCTTGGAGGGTGACTGGTGTGTGGAAGGGCAAAGTCAAACCAATGATCCAATGGAAGCTCAAACCCGGCTCCGTTCATGTAGTTAAATAATGAAATGCGGAGTCCCTCGGAAAATTTTTCATGCCTTCCGCCTTCCGGGTCTTCAAAGTGCCACTCATTTTCTGCAAATCCTTTAAATGTTGGCCCCGTCTGTATTACCTTGTAGGCTGCCGGGTCGATTCCTACCGGACTGTGGGCTGTCATGGCAAAACGATGCCAAAAACCGGAAAGTAGAACACCTTCTTTGAATAATTGTCTCACTACTTCCAAGCTATCAACAGTTTCTTGCTCTGTCTGAGTAGGAAAACCATACATGAGATAGGCATGTACCATAATGCCTGCCTCTGTGAATGCATGGGCCACCCGACTCACCTGTTCAACCGTTACTCCTTTTTTCATGAGCGCTAACAATCGGTCTGAAGCTACTTCAAGCCCCCCTGTCACCGCTATACAACCCGATGCTTTTAACAACTTGCAGAGGTCGGGGGTGAAACTTTTCTCAAACCTAATGTTGGTCCACCAACTTATTTTAATCCCTCTTCTGATCAATTCAAGGGCCAGCTCTCCCATCAATGCAGGAGGTGCGGCTTCATCTACAAAATGAAATCCGGTTTCTCCTGTTTGGGCTACGATAGATTGTATCCTGTCACAAAGTTGACTGGCAGTAATGGGCTCATATCGTTGAATGTAGTCCAGGCTCACATCACAAAAGGAACATTTGCCCCAGTAGCAACCATGGGCCAGGGTAAGTTTGTTCCACCGACCATCACTCCACAACCTGTGCATCGGATTGACGATTTCCACAAAAGAAAGGTATTTGTCCAATGGAAGTCCGCTGTAATCAGGTGTGCCAGTGTCTCTTTGGGCCACATCTTTTTCTGCATCTCCATTGATATACTGGATGACGCCATGCCTGTATACAAAACATCTTTTTAATTGATCCAGAGGCCTACTTCCTTGCAAATATTCCAGGATGTTTTGAAGTGGTTTTTCACCATCGTCGAGGCAGATAAAATCGATAAACTCAAAAAGTCTTTCATCACTCACCCGCCGCAGCTCGGTGTTGACATATCCGCCTCCAATGGCAATTTGGGTTTGAGGGTGGTTTTTTTTAAACCATTGAGCCGTCAGTAGACCTCCCAGCACATTGCCGGGGAAGGGCAGACTAATGACTAATAAATCGGGAATGCCGTTGAGGCAATAATTATTAAGGCAGCGGTGAATATAGGTTTTGGTGAGACTTTGATCTGATTGTAATTGTGTATATAAGTCGTCAAAACTGGAAGCAGAAGAGGCAAGCGATTCAGCATATCTGGTAAAGGCAAAATGTGGATCTTTGCATGCCTTTATCCAATCACCCAGGTCTTCCAGATAGAGGGTTGACAGGTGTTTGGCCAAATCCTGGATGCCGGCTTCACCAAATTTGAGATCGAGGTCCATCAGGGTTTGAAACCTGTCTGCTTCCGGTAAATATTGACGGTCTGCTATTTCATACGCCAGTGTTGGATTTTTACCACATAAAAAACCGATAACATTGTCTATGGTTTGTATGTACCTGAATCTTAAACCATAAATATGTTGGAGGTTGGGTTCCAGGCCTTTTACCAGTTCTGCATCTATATCAAAAATTTCTTTTAAACCATCCTTGCAGAAGATCTGATGAAAAACATCGATGCCCAGGTCAGCCTGTTGGCTTTTTATCCCCAGGGTGTTGAGGTAGCCCTTTAGGTATTGGGTGGCAGGATAGGGTGTATTGAGCTGGGTAAAAGGGGGGGTGAGTAAAAGTACCTCCGGCTTCACAGGTCCTTGTTGCAAAGACATTATTGAACTCTTTGCAACAACAATTTTTCGCCGTTGGCCTGGGTTATCAACAACTTACCATCTTCTATATAATAGGTACCCATTGGCATTTCCTGCTCGGCACCATTGACCATTGTGTATACGATGATTTGATTGCCCTTCGTATAGTACCATACATTGGATACTGTGCCATTGCCGCTTCCTTTTCCCGAATTGCCCGAATAATTGGACCCACTGATGCTAGCCTGGTTGCCCATGTCTGTCATTGTACCGTCTTCATTAAATGCGAGATATTGAGTGTTGCTTCCACTCATGCCATCTGCCCCATATCCGGATGAATAAAAGCTTTCATGCCTCCACTGACCCACTATGCGTCTGTCAATAGGCTTTTTACTTTTTTTACCACCTTCAATGTCTGTATTTTTTTCTTTTCCTTCTTTGACAAAATTGACGAGAAAGGCATCTGTTCTAATGCCCTCATAATCGACATCAAAATCCATGTCAATGCCCTGGGCGGATGCGATTGCAGTGATCATAAAGGTAATGCCCAACTTATCGTCGACTGCGCTGCCTTCAAAGCCCTGCCCAGTTTTTTCAGCCTTAATGGCATAGTTTTGTTGACTATCTTTCATGGTGCCTGTTAAGGACTGGCCTTTTTCTTTCAATTCCATGGTTATATTTTCACCATTAAAAAAGGCAGTGTATTGGCCTCCGAATTGAGCCTTGCATGGTATCATTGCCACTAGTAAAAGGGCAACAATCGTCAACTGCTTCATACTATTTCAAATTTTGTCAAAAATAAACAAATAATCCTTCTTTTATCAGCTCCAAGCAAGAAGCCAGCCCGCTAATCTTTACTTTTAAAGGGACAATTGCTCTTGCTTTGGATAAAATGAACGTAATTTGTTGTACCAAAAACACAAATTAAAGAGGTAAATTGTATGAGCTCTCCCATCGGCATCTTTGACTCTGGTTATGGCGGATTAACAGTTTTTAGGGAAATCGAAAACAGCCTTCCGGCTTATGATTATATCTACCTGGGAGATAATGCACGTGTGCCCTATGGCAATCGCAGTTTTGAAACTGTCCATGAATTTACCTGGCAATGTGTTAAAAAATTATTCAGCCTGGGCTGCCCACTGGTCATTTTAGCGTGTAACACAGCCTCAGCCAAGGCTTTACGCACCATCCAACAGAGAGACCTGGAGAGCTACGATTCTAATCGTAGGGTGCTGGGTGTCATCCGTCCCACCACCGAAGTGATAGGCGAATACACAAAAACCAGACATGTCGGCATTTTTGCCACCAAAGGCACCGTTTTGTCACAATCTTACGTCATTGAAATTGAGAAATTTTTCCCCGACATCCAGGTTCACCAATTGGCATGCCCTATGTGGGTTCCCCTTGTTGAAAACAATGAGCACCTCGGCCCTGGTGCCGACTATTTTGTTAAAAAGTACATTGACGAACTGCTAAATCAGTCGCCCGAAATCGATGCCATCATCCTGGCCTGTACCCATTATCCATTGCTCCGCGATAAAATCCAACAGTATCTGCCTTCGCATATCCAATTGATTTCACAAGGTCAAATCGTTGCCCAAAAACTTAACGATTATCTTAATCGGCACCCTGAAATGGAGGATCGACTATCCCAAAATGGCAGCCACCAATTTTACACCACCGATGATCCCATCGACTTTGATCAAAAAGCAAAGTTGTTTTTAGGAAGATCCATTACCTCTTCCCACCTCGATCTCTTTATTTGAGCTCATTAATAAAATAAAAAAGGCCCCTGTCGGAGCCTTCTTTATTTTATAGACATATGCTATTTTGTTTCCAAAATACCATTACATCACCTGCTCAATCGGAGTGTACTTCAGCCCAAAAGCTTCGGCAACTGCCTTGTAAACTACTTTGCCATTCACCACGTTTAAGCCCAGCTTTAATTCGAGGTTGTCTTCACATGCTTTTTTCCAGCCTTTGTTAGCCAATTGAAGGGCATAAGGTAGGGTAGCATTGGTAAGGGCAATGGTGGAGGTATAGGGAACCGCACCCGGCATGTTGGCCACACAATAGTGCAGTACACCATCCACTACATAAACAGGATCTTCGTGGGTGGTAGGTTTGCACGTTTCAATACAACCACCCTGGTCTACAGCCACATCCACTACAACGGTACCCGGTCTCATTTCTTTGAGCATGTCGCGCGTGATCAGGTTGGGTGCCTTAGCTCCCGGAATCAATACAGCACCTACGATCAGATCGTGATCTTTGATCAGCTTTCTGATGGTATATTCATTAGACATCATGGTAGTCACATTGGCAGGCATGACATCCGCCAGGTAACGTAGTCTTTTCAAACTCACATCCAGGATGGTTACCTTAGCTCCCAATCCTGCCGCCATCTTAGCTGCCTGGGTACCTACAATACCACCTCCCAATACCAAAACTTTGGCAGGCGCTACTCCCGGCACACCTCCAAGCAGAATACCTCTGCCTCCCATGGGTTTCTCCAGATACTTGGCTCCTTCCTGAATGGCCATCCTACCAGCCACCTCACTCATGGGAATCAACAAAGGAAGCGACCTGTCGGGTGACTCAACTGTCTCATATGCCAAACATACCGCACCACTCTTGATCATGGCCTTGGTCAAAGGCTCATAAGAAGCAAAGTGAAAGTAAGTAAACAACAACTGATCCTTTTGAATCAACTTGTATTCCTTGGCAATCGGCTCTTTCACCTTAATTATCATCTGGGCCTTTTTGTAAACATCCTCAATCTTAGGAAGAATTTTAGCCCCCGCCTTTTTGTATTCTGCATCTGAAAATCCACTGCCATCACCAGCCGTAGATTGCACAAATACGGTGTGTCCGGCTTTGATAAATTCCATCACACCAGCAGGTGTCAGCGCCACCCTGTTTTCACTCGGTTTTATTTCTTTTGGTACACCAATGATCATTTGATTAGGTTTTATTTTTTTCGAAAGTGCAAAATTACAAATATTCATTCAATTCCGAGCACTTGTCCCTACGATGGCGAAGCGGGTATCCGGCTCACCGCTTACCGTCAACGGCTAACGGCTAATCTACCTGGCTAACGCCAGTTAGACAGGCGGCTCACTGCTTACCGGAAACAGGCATCGGAGCAGGTGTCCCTATGCCAATGAAGCTGGTGTCGGAACCAAGTTTCCGTAAATTTGTCTCGTCTTGAAATGGATTGACAACCAAAAATCTCCTTTAAATTAGTACCCCTACAGCAGGGGCAAGAATCGTTAAATCAGTAAATCAGTAAATCAATAAATCGGTAAATCAGTAAATCGTTACATCGGTAAATCAGTACATCGGTAAATCAGTACATCGGTAAATCAGTACATCGGTAAATCAGTACATCGGTAAATCAGTAAATCCTATACCTCACATACTTAATTGTCTTCCCCCTGCCCATGTTGAGGCGCTCATAATACGTTTTGTGTTCTAACACCGGATCATAGAGAGGACCTGAATAGATATCCGCGTTGTGATAAACGATTTCACCATGTCCCCAGGTAGCAAACGACTCCACACTAAACTCATAGAGGGTATCGTCATCCGTCTTTAGGTGGATAAAGCCGCCCGGTTTTAGAAAAGGTAGGTACGAATCCAAAAACCGGTGGTGGGTTAGTCGATTTCTCTCCTTAAGCAAAAAGGGGTCGGGAAAGGTGATCCATATTTCATCCACTTCGCCTGCGCCCATGAATAAACCTATTTGTTCTATGCGGGTGCGCAAAAAGCCGGCATTGCCCAAGCCCTGATCGATGGCCATCTTGGCGCCTACCCAGATCCTGGCTCCTTTGATGTCAACACCCAAATAATTTTTATCGGGAAATGCAGCCCCAAGTGCCACCGTATATTCTCCCCGGCCGCAAGCCAGCTCCAGGATTAAAGGATTTTCATTCTTAAAAAAATCCATGGACCAACATCCTTTATAATCCACCTTTTTTCCTCCAGCACCTACCAGCCCCGGCTTCAGAAAATCGAAGTTCTGCACCACATTCAGAAAATCCATCATTTCCGCAAACTTGGACAACTTATTCTTGCTCCTGCCCATTTTTCAATTTTGCCGCAAAGCTAATGAATAGGGCATAGGGGTTAGGGGCTAAGGGATAAATTATTTTGGGGGATAGGTTTTAGGGGTTAGGGTTCGATATTTTTAGGGGATAGGTTTTAGGGGCTAGGGCCTAGGGTTTGATTTTTTTTAGGGGCTAGGTTTTAGGTTCTAGGGGCTAAGGTTTGATTTTTTAAGGGATAGGGATACGGCATCCTTCCCTATATTGGCCCGGCCCGTGCAGGGGTGGGGGGCAAAATCCACCCATGTAGCCAAATAACCACGTATAGCTTAGGCATGCTTAGAGTCCTCCATTGAATTCCAAAAGAAGTTGAAGCAAGGACGCCAACGGCGTCCCAAGTTACAACCCCTGAAGCGGCACAACCGATGCAGGGGTGGGGAGCAAAATCCAACCAAGTTTCCAAGTAACCGATCCTGGCTTAGCTACGCTGAGACAAACCCTTTATATCCCAAAAGAAGTTGAAGCAAGGACGCCAGAGGCGTCCCAAGTTACCACCCCTGCAGCGGCACAGCCGATGCAGGGGTGGGGAGCAAAATCCACTTATGGAGCCAAGTAAACATGTCTGCCTTAGGCATGCTCAGAATCCCCCTCTACATCCCAAAGGAAGTTGAAATCAAGGACGCCAAAGGCGTCCCAAGTTACAACCCCTGCGGCGGCGAAGCCGGTGCAGGGGTGGGGAAAGAAGTAGAATCTGTTTTGGCGGCATTTTTGAAGATGTGTTACATCCATCAAAAATGATGACAAAACCCAAAGATCCATCTAAGGTGCTCCGTCCCTACACAAGTTTATTTGTGTAGGGACTCCGATACCCGGATACCCCGTTGCTCCGACGTTCCGATCCCCGCCAATGAACTTTTTTAATATCAATCTGTTTAACATTATTAACAATAAAATTAAACAAAATTGAAATCTAACTACCTCGTAATCGGTGCTTCTTCCGGCATAGGTGGTCATTTGGCGACACAACTGGCTGAAAATCACAATGTATTTGGAACTTTTCACAAAAATCCGATTACAAACGCCAAAGTGCAAGGGATTTATTACGAGGCAGGTGAACCCCTGGATGTTTCTGCCCTGCCGAATGTGATTCATGGCATTGCCTACTGTCCGGGTACGATTCAGCTAAAACCATTTGCGAGAATTACAGCTGAAATGATCCAGCAAGACCTGGCTGTAAATGTGACAGCGGCCGTACAATGTATCCAGACTGTTTTGCCCCGACTGAAAGCAGCGGATCATGCTTCTATTGTGCTTTTTTCAACGGTAGCCGTGCAAACGGGTTTCAATTTTCACAGTCTGGTGTCGATCTCAAAAGGAGCCATCGAAGGACTTACCCGGGCTTTGGCAGCCGAACTGGCACCCCGTATCCGGGTCAATGCCATAGCACCATCGCTCACAGACACCCCATTGGCAGGCAGCTTATTAGATACCCCTGAAAAAAAGGAAAACAATGCCCAACGCCACCCCTTAAAAAAGATAGGGGATGCGACAGAAATTGCCAGCCTTGCTGCTTTTCTCCTCGATCCAAAATCATCCTGGATGACGGGACAAATCCTCAAAATGGATGGCGGCATTTCAACACTCAAAATATAAACCATGGCCATATACCAATTAAAAACCTCCCAAAAAATTCCGGCTTCCCCCGAGGCAGTGTGGGATTTTATCTCTTCTCCCAAAAACCTTTCTAAAATTTCGCCCCCTTACATGGGCTTTGTCATTACCAATGGTCCCATCCCGGAAAAAATGTACCCGGGTATGATCATTTCTTATAAGGTAAGCCCACTGCTCAACATTCCCATGAGTTGGGTCACAGAAATTACCCATGTAGAACCCGGCGTATATTTTGTAGATGAACAAAGAGTAGGGCCCTATGCCATTTGGCACCACCAGCATAAAATTACTCCCATCGAGGGAGGGGTGCTGATGGAAGACATTGTAACTTATCGTCCACCCATGGGACCTCTCGGTAAAATAGCCAATGCGCTTTTTATCAAAAAACAACTCAAAACCATTTTTGACTTCCGCTTCCAGGCGGTGGAGGAAATATTTGGTAAATTTCCATCCTAAAAAAGCTTGTTATGATTCGTAAGTCTGTTACCATTTTATTGTTTTTAATGGCATTGCCTCTTATCCTTGGTTTCATCGCAGGCCAGGTGACAGCTGCCAATATTCCCACCTGGTACGCCTCCATCAACAAGCCGTGGTTCAATCCACCCTCTTTTGTTTTTGCACCGGTGTGGACTACCTTATACCTGCTGATGGGTTATGCTTCGTACCGCATCTGGCAACGACGCGATGGTAATCGCATCCATATTCCGCTGGCACTGTATTTTTCACAGCTGGCACTCAACTTTTTGTGGACCTTCCTCTTTTTCGGTTACCACAAACCGGATCTGGCATTGGCAGAAATGTTACTCATGTGGTTGCTAATCCTGCTTACCATCATTCAGTTTGCCAGGATCGACAAGCCCGCTGCCTGGATGCTGGTGCCCTACATTTCATGGGTAAGTTTTGCTTCTGTGCTTACTTACTACGTAATGGTTTTGAATCCGGCATAGTCTTGGAAAAAAGCAGCTACAAAGGCAATAAATCGTACCTGCCACAAAAAATCTGTGTGGTATGCGGTAAACCTTTCACCTGGCGCAAAAAGTGGGAAAAAAATTGGGAGAATGTAAAATATTGCAGCGATAAATGCAGCCGACAAAAAAACAAAACAAAGGCGTAAGCCTGGTCTTTCCGCACCAACTTCATCCTGTACATCCGTCTCTATCACCCGACAGGCCCGTGTTTTTGGTGGAAGAATGGTTGTTTTTCACGCAGTACCAATTCCACAAAACCAAGCTGATCTTTCAGCGGGCTGCTATGCGTGCATACGAAAATCACCTACTGCTGCTCGGCTACGAAGTACATTACATCGAATGTATCCACATCCATCACGACATTCGCCAACTCATTCCATATCTCAGTAAGCAGGGCTATAAAACCCTTTATTTCTGCGATGTCACCGACAACTGGCTCGACAAAAGAATCAGAGAAACGGCCCTTCAATGCCAAATGGAAGTAGAGGTCACGGATAGCCCACTCTTTCTCAACACCCGCGAAGAGTTGCGTCAATACCACAAACGAAGCAAGCGTTTTTTTCAAACCGACTTCTACACCTGGCAGCGCAAGTACCGCAACATCCTCATAGATGATGACGGCAAACCCACAGGAGGCAAATGGTCATTTGATGCCGACAACCGCCAGCGTTACCCCGCAAAATCAAAACCACCCCAACTCAAAATTAAGTCCCCCAACCCATTCGACCTCGAAGCCACCACTTTCATCCAAACCCATTTTCCCGACAACCCCGGAGAAACCTCATTTTATTACCCCACCACCCGCGAAGAAGCCCTGCAGTGGATGGATGATTTTTTTACCACCCGCTTCCACGACTTCGGTCCCTACGAAGATGCCATCGTCAGCAATGAGACCTTTCTCCACCACAGCGTCTTATCTCCCCTCATCAACATCGGCCTGCTCAGTCCACAAGAAGTCATCGATAAAGCCTTGTCCCTCCGAAACCAAATCCCCCTCAACAGCCTCGAAGGTTTTATCCGTCAGATCATAGGTTGGAGAGAATTCATCCGTTACGTCTACCTCGCCATCGGTACTCGCCAACGCACCACCAACTTTTGGAAATTCACCCATGTCCTCCCTCCCGGCTTTTACACCGCCACCACCGGCAAGCCACCCCTGGATTCCGTGATTTCCAAAACCCTACGCTACGCCTACAACCACCACGTCGAACGACTCATGGTCCTGGGCAATTACCTCCTCCTTACAGGTACTAATCCCGATTACGTTTACCAATGGTTCATGGAAATGTACATCGACGCCTACGACTGGGTCATGGTCCCCAACATCTACGGCATGAGCCAATTTTCCGATGGCGGCCTCATGTGCACCAAACCCTACATCTCCGGTAGCAACTACCTCCGCAAAATGTCGGATTTCCCTCACGGCCCCTGGGAAGCCCAATGGACAAATCTCTATTGGCAATTCATTGATCAACACCGTTCTTTTTTCCTTTCCAACCCCCGTTTGTCAATGATGGTCAGATTGTTAGATCGCCGTGGGTAAATCTTTTGTTTTGAAAAGATTTACAGGGGCGCAAGATTTTGCGCCCCTATGACCCCGCTATTGCAAGTTTGCAACTTGCAATCAATATTGGCATGACTGCCCAACCCGTTCAAAGGACAAATCCAACCATTTATAATCTTGTATAATGGTATAACGGCAAATCCGGGTACAATCCCATCCCATCGACAAATCTGAGGATGCTCCGATCCCTACGCCGATCCCAGATTTAAATTTGTAGTCGCCACTCGCGGGGCTCGTGGTTCCCTCACTTTTGATTGCCACAGGCAATCAAATTGCTACTATGTAGCGACCGTTCGGTCATTCCGATACCCCGTACCCGGACAATAAATTTCAATTTTCGCCAAAAATGGGGTACTTTTGCAGCTCATTAATTCCGAAATCATCCATGATTCAGATTACATTGCCGGATGGCAGTATAAGACAGTACGAAGCAGGGGTAACACCCATGGACATAGCCTTATCGATCAGTGAAGGACTGGCCCGAAATGTGTTGAGTGCCAGTGTAAATGGGGAGACCTATGATGCTGGCAGACCTATCACGACCGATGCAACCGTTAAGTTGTTTACGTGGAACGATAAAGAAGGTAAACAAACCTTTTGGCACAGCTCTGCCCACTTATTGGCTGAGGCATTGGAGGCCTTGTATCCGGGCACTAAATTTGGGATTGGTCCGGCCATAGAAACAGGCTTTTATTACGATGTGGATACAGGAGATATTACCCTGACCCCGGCTGATATGCCCAAGATTGAGGAAAAAATGCTGGAACTGGCTAGAAACAAAAATGTATATCAGCGCAGAAATGTGTCCAAGGCTGAGGCTATGGAATATTTTACCGGAAAGGGTGATGAATACAAAATAGAACTCATTAATGAGTTGCAGGACGGTACAATTACTTTTTATCAGCAGGGCAACTTTGTGGATCTGTGTAAGGGTCCGCACATCTACGATACTTCTTCGATCAAAGCAGCCAAAATCATGAATTTTGCGGGTGCTTACTGGAGGGGCGATGAAAAGAGGAAGATGATGACCCGTATTTATGCGGTGACCTTCCCCAAACAAAAAGAACTCACCGAGTACCTTGAATTACTGGAAGAAGCCAAAAAACGCGACCACCGCAAGTTGGGCGCAGAACTGGAATTATTTATGTTTTCCGACAAAGTAGGATCAGGCCTGCCCATGTGGTTGCCAAAGGGTACCCAACTCAGAGAAAGGCTACAAAACTTTTTGAGAGCCGAACAGGAAAAGAGCGGCTACCAAATGGTGGTAACCCCACACATCGGTCACAAGGTCTTGTACGAAACTTCAGGACACTACGCCAAGTACGGAGCAGACAGCTTCCAACCCATCAAAACACCGAGGGAAGGAGAAGAATTTTTGCTCAAACCTATGAACTGCCCCCACCACTGCGAAATCTTTGGCCACAAGCCGAGGTCATATAAAGAATTACCACTGCGCATCGGAGAATTTGGCACCGTATACCGTTATGAACAAACCGGTGAATTGCACGGACTCAGCCGCGTAAGGGGCTTTACCCAGGACGATGCCCATATCTTTTGTACCCAGGATCAGGTGAAAGGAGAATTCCTCAACGTATTGGAACTCACTACCAAGGTCATCAAAAAAATGGGCTTCGACAACTTCACCGCCCAGATATCGCTGAGAGACCCCAATACACCGGATAAATACATCGGCAGCGATGAAAACTGGAATGCCGCCGAACACGCCATCATTTCAGCTACCCAGGAGGTTGACCTCGTCACTACCACTGCTTACGGTGAAGCCGCTTTCTATGGCCCCAAACTTGACTTCATGATCAAAGATGCCCTGGGTCGCTCCTGGCAGTTGGGTACCATCCAGGTGGACTACAACCTACCAGAAAGGTTTCAACTGGAATACATCGGCTCTGACAACAAGGCCCATCGCCCGGTCATGATCCACCGTGCACCATTCGGTTCGATGGAACGTTTTATCTCCATCCTTATCGAACACACCGCCGGTAAGTTTCCTCTTTGGCTCACTCCGGATCAATACATGATCCTCCCCGTTTCCGAAAGGTTCAACGATTACGCCAAAGGCATCCAAACGGAACTGGCCCGTTACGATATCAGAGGACTGGTAGATGAAAGAAATGAATCCATCGGCAAAAAAATTCGGGACACAGAATTAAAACGCATTCCCTACATGCTCATCATTGGCGACAAAGAAGTGGAACAAAACACCATCTCTGTCAGAAGACAAGGCCAGGGTGACCTTGGTTCTATGACGATTGAAGCCTTTGTGAAAGTGGTGGAGGCGGAGATAGCGGAGGGTTAGGTTTTTTTAATTTACCGATTTTCGATGTACCAATGTACTGATTTACCGATTTTCGATGTAGTGATGTACCGATTTACCAATATACTGATGCTTGCCCCTGCAGCAGTGAAGCTGGTGTAGGGGTACCAATTTACTGATGTAGTGAATTACTGATTTATTGAGGGGTACTTTCCCCTAATAGAAATATGTAGTCAGTAAGTTTAAGTCTGAATTAGGATGCAGGCTTATTTTTACTTGTAGAAATAATTTTACCTAAAATGCGTAAAATTGATTCTAGATCGCTGGGCAAGCTGCCAGGGTCGGGTAAATGAGGACTTTTTTGACAAAGTTCCAGCCAATACTCTGTTTCTTGGGCTTCTTTTTTTGCTAATATCATTTTATACATGAAATCCTTCATTGAATAAGGATTTTGAGATTCTCTGACATTGGCCCCGATTGAAGTGGCCGCTCGTTCGAGTTGGTCGGATATTGAAAATTTCCTTTTTTTAATCAGATTTTCACAATAATCAATGATATCAAGAGAAAACTGGGTCGTTTTCTCGACGATGAGATTCTTTTTCATGGCGTAATTTTAACCTTAAACATTTATCAATAAAAAAAAGTTCCCGATTGGAATAGAAAATTATTGATTTAATGATTTACCGATGTACCAATTTAATGATGTACCGATGTAGTGATGTACCGATGTACCGATTTAATGATGCTTGCCCCTGCAGCAGTGAAACTGGTGTAGGGGTACCGATGTACCAATTTAATGATGTACCAATTTAATGATGTACCGATGTAATGATGCTTGCCCCTGCAGCAGTGAAACTGGTGTAGGGGTACCGATGCACCGATGCACCAATTTACCAATGTATTGATTTAATGATGTAGAGATGTACTAATTTTCGATGTAGTGGTGTACCAATCTTCGATGTAGTGATTTACCGCTGCTCCGATG
Organism: Saprospiraceae bacterium; assembly: GCA_017987975.1. Lineage (GTDB taxonomy): Bacteria > Bacteroidota > Bacteroidia > Chitinophagales > Saprospiraceae > JADKBO01. The sequence goes on along the minus strand of JAGNSQ010000036.1, from coordinate 1,359 downwards.
CTCTGTCACGTCCTAGATAGAGTCACATATGTTGACATTAGCACGAAAAATCAGTAAATCCAAAATCGGTAAATCGGTAAATTGAAAATCGGTAAATTCAAAATCGGTAAATTGAAAATCGGTAAATCCAAAATCGGTAAATCGGTAAATTGAAAATCGGTAAATTCAAAATCGGTAAATTGAAAATCGGTAAATCCACCTATCTTTATAGCTCAATGAAAACCACAAAAGACCCATACGCCGCCCTGCGGTATTCCGATTTTCGGTACTTTCTCGGTACCCAGTTTTCGTATACCGTGGCAGTGCTGATCCAGGAAGTGGTACTGGGCTATTATTTGTACGATGTCACGGGCGATCCGCTGACCTTGGGGCTGATTGGACTGTTTGAAGCCGTACCGTACTTAGTTTTGGCCTTGTTTGGAGGGCACATAGCCGATTTATTTGATAAACGGAAAATTGCCAGGGTGTGTATCAGTGGTATGATTGTGATTTCACTTTTGCTGATGTACGGCTTGCACCAGATGAAGGGGCAGGCGGAGGTGCAATATGTGATATATGGAGCCGTATTTTGTATTGGTGTGGCCAGGGGCTTTATGGGGCCGGCATGGTCATCAATCAAAGCATTTTTGGTGGATCAAAAACACTATTCCAATGCGGCGAGTTGGGCATCTCAGTTTTGGCAGGGGGGAATGATTACAGGACCTGCGGTGGCCGGTTTTTTGTATGCTTGGCTGGGACTGGAAAATACACTGTGGGTGGTTATTGGTTTATTTTTTCTAGCTTTTTTATTCACCACACAGATTAAAAAAGCATCCAAGGCTGCAGTGACAGCAACCGGTAATGTATGGCAGAGACTGGCTGAAGGGTACCGCTTTGTCACAGGTTCCAAGATTTTGATTTACGCCATTGCCCTCGATATGTTTTCGGTTTTATTTGGTGGGGTTGTGGCCATCTTACCCGTGTATGCCAAAGATATATTATTGGTAGGCCCCGAGGGGCTGGGTATCCTGCGCGCCGCTCCCGGAGTGGGTGCTGTGCTGACCATGTTTGGCACCGCCTACTATCCACCTACCCGCCACGCCTGGAGAAACATGATCATGGCCGTCTTTGGCTTTGGACTTGCCACCCTCGTTTTTGCGGTTTCTACCCATTTTTATCTCAGCGTCTTTGCCCTCTTCCTCACCGGTGCCTTTGATAGTATCAGTGTAGTTGTAAGGCAGACTATCCTGCAGATCCTGCCACCCGATGAGATGCGCGGCAGGGTCAATGCCATCAACGGCATCTTTGTCAGCTGTAGCAACGAACTCGGTGCCTTCGAATCCGGCGTTGCAGCCCGCCTCCTGGGCACCGTACCCTCTG
>JAGNSQ010000149.1:4114-7067 GCA_017987975.1 Saprospiraceae bacterium | reverse complement strand
CTTTACTATTTTGTGTTGCATTACATGTATGGCAAGGGTAAAAATTATTTATACGCAGCCCTTGCCACCTACTTTTTAGGCTTGCTATCCAAAGAAAACACCATCACCTTTGCAGCGGTAATTCCACTTTCTATTTGGGTTTTCGGGGGTGATCACAGAGGCAAGGCCTGGAACAGCCTGGGCTGGTTAATTTTGGTGTCGTTTGCCTACCTTATGATCCGATTTTCAATTTCAGGGGTCCCCCAATTGGATCAAAAAATTACCGATATCATGAACAATCCCTTCCTGGAAATGAAGGGTGGAGAAAAATTGGCCACCATAATTTATACCCTCGGTCTGTATATCAAACTTTTATTTTTACCCTTTCCACTCACCCATGATTACTATCCGTATGCCATTCCCATAATGAACTGGGCCAAGTGGCAGGTATGGCTATCAGCCTTGCTGTATGGTGGGATGATTTACTGGGCATGGAAACAACTTAAGGCCAAACAACTATCTGGCTACGCCATTGCCTTTTACCTCATTACCCTTACCATCGTTTCCAACATCGTGATCAACCTGGGTACCTTTATGAATGATCGTTTTATCTACATGCCATCCCTTGGTTTTTGCCTGCTACTGGTTTGGGCCATTTGGGAGCTGGGTGAACGTTGGAACAACGCCCAAAAAGAGATAGGACAAGTTGCTTTTTTGTCAATTCCCGTTCTTGCCTTTGCATTCCTCAGCTTCATCAGGGTGCCGGATTGGGAAACCGCCCTTACCCTCAACCAGAGTGCAATGCGGGTATCGGGCAACAGCGCCAGGGCCAATTCATTTATGGCTACTGCCTTGTTCAATGAATTTAAAGAAACCCAGGATGTGGTCAAAAAAAGAGCACTGCTCAACGAGGCCATGCCCTATTCCCGAAAGGCGGCTGATATCATACCCAAATATTACAATGCCAACCTGATGATGGCCGGTATTGCCGGTGAAACCTACAACCTGAACAAAGAGTTGACCCCGTTTTTAACTGACTTCGAACAGATCATTTACAGGAGGCCTGATGTATCTTTTCTGACCGAATATTTAAAATATTTGAATGGAACCGGTCCTGATTTGAACCAAATGATGACTTTTTACATTAAAGTGGGTAAGACGCTAATGGCAAAAAAAGGTGCCGATGACCTGAAATGGGCTGTTCATTTCATGAAATTGGGCCTTGAAATAGACCCGAATCAACCCACCCTCAATCAGTTGACAGGCGAAAGTTTGAATGCCCTTGGCGATAGTAACCAGGCACAGATCTATTTAAGTAGAGCTGCCAGCCTGCAGTAAGTAAGTTAACCCAATCCGATTATAATCCCAATTATAGTCGGACTTAAACATAACGCTATGAATGAAACCCTGTACAGGATTGCCCTGACCATGGTGCCCAACATCGGGCCCGTACTTTCCAAAAACCTGCTCGGCTACTGTGGCAGTGCTGAGGCTGTATTCAAAGAAAAAAAACCTGCCCTGTCGAAAATCCCTGGCATTGGAGCCAGTAAGGCTGCTGACATTGTCAAATCTAAGGTCTTGCACCGGGCTGAAGAAGAGCTGGTCTTTATTGAAAAAAACAAGATCCAGATCCTGTTTTTTTTAGACGACAATTACCCGAGAAGGCTACGCCATTTTGATTACAGTCCACTGCTGCTTTACTACAGAGGTAGTCAGCACCTCAATCCCCACCGCACTGTTGGCATTGTAGGTACCCGCTCACCCAGTTTTCAAGGCAAAATGATTACCGAAAAAATAGTGGACGATTTATCCGAGCTGGGCGTGGTGATTATCAGTGGACTGGCCTATGGCATCGATGGCTGTGCCCACAAAAAATCGGTAGAAAAAGAAATTCCTACCATCGGCGTGATGGGCAACGGCCACGACATCATCTACCCGGCTACCCACAAAGAGCTGGCCAAAAAAATGATCAAAAATGGTGGCCTGCTCACCGAGTTCTGCAGCCAAACCCGACCCGATAAGGTCAACTTCCCCATGCGCAACCGCATCATCGCCGCCCTGTCAGATGCCCTCATCGTAGTGGAGTCCAAGACCAGCGGTGGGTCCATCATCACTGCCGAATTTGCCAATGAATACAACAAGGACGTCTTTGCCATCCCGGGCCGCCCCGGCGATGAATGGTCAAGTGGCTGCAATGCCCTGATCAAAAAGCACAAGGCCCACCTCATGGAAGACGTCAATGACCTCCTCTACATCATGCGCTGGGACGACATCGACCGCAAAAAAACAGTACAAACCTCCATGTTCATCGAACTCGACCCCGAGCAGGAAGCCATCGTAGATTTCATCCGCATGCGCAAAGAAACTGGGATAGAAGAACTGATCTATGGCCTCAATCTACCCTCTTCCATTCTCGCCTCGCAGCTCCTGGCCCTGGAATTCAAAGGTGTGGTGCGCGCCTTGCCAGGCAAGAGGTATATTTTAGCTTATTAATCGTGGAGATATTAATAGGTGTTATAATTAATTCTTTATGAAAGGAAAGGAAGGAGGAGCGTTTCGGTTTTATCAAACTAAATGTTATGAAAAAATTTGCCGGCAAATTCAGAATAGGGTCACATCGTCTACAGGGGTGGAATTATGCAAATGAGGCTGCATATTTCATCACCGTGGTTACACAAAACAGGCATTGCATTCTGGGGCAAATTCAGAATAAAAAAATGATTTTATCAGATTTTGGCGAAATCGTAAAAACCGAATGGTTAAAATCATTTGACATCAGAAAGGAATTGTTTTTGGATGAATATGTCATTATGCCCAATCATTTTCATGCCATTGTGATTTTAAAAAACATCGAGGATGAACGGTTGCAAAATTTCGGTTCCACAAAATCCATTAACCCGAATAATAGGGATATTAATGATGCAACATTCCGTTTGGGCGATGATGAAACGAACCGTTTCGTTGTTGATGAATC
>JAGNSQ010000149.1:0-4014 GCA_017987975.1 Saprospiraceae bacterium | reverse complement strand
TGATGATGAAACAAACCGTTTCGTTGATGATGAAACAAACCGTTTCGTTGATGATGAAACAAACCGTTTCGTTGATGATGGTGTAGATACGTACGGCCGTACGTATCTACACCATCATCAACAACATCACCATCATCATCATCACCGTAACCAACCCCCATATTTAATACGAATGCCCAAATCCATTTCATCGTTTATGGCCGGATTTAAATCAGGGGTAAATTCAAAAATTGACGATTTCATCGACCAAAATCATTTGGATATGCCCAAATACGATCGTAACAATCATTTTTTTCAACAAAATTATTTCGATCGAATTATCCGCAACCAGGATGAATTGATGCGAATCAGAAATTATATTATTGACAACCCCAAAACCTGGAAGGGGTGGTGATGAATCAATCCTTAAATAAAATAATACCTCATATTTTGACCAACGGAAGCCACCCCATCACAACCCACTCGCCCGCATCACCGCGCCGCTGCCAAATCGTTTGCGGATGTGGTCCATTTGTTTGAGCAGTTCGATTTGTTCGATGGTGTCTTCGAAGAGGTCGATCTGGTAGGAGCCGCTGACGAGGCCGGAGAATTTCACACCGATGAGGCGGATGAGCTGCCTTCTTTCGAAGAGCTGGTCGAAGAGGTCGAGGACGTGGCGGGTGAGCACGTTGTCGTTGGCGGTATAGGGGATCTGGCGTTGTTTGGTGTAGGTGTTGAAATCGGCGTACCGGATTTTGACGGTGATGCAGGAGGTAAGTTTTTTGTCGTTGCGCAATTCAAAGGCGAGCTTATCGGTCATGTCGAGCAGCAGGTTGCGCATGTAACGCAGGTCGAGGGTGTCTTCGGTGAAGGTGCGTTCTTTGGACATTGATTTTTGTTCGTGGTAGGGCACTACCGGACTGCGATCGATGGCGTTGGCCTTTTCCCAAAGGGAGCGGCCGTGCTGACCAAATTCGCGTTCGAGCAGCCTGGGAGGGATGAAGCTGAGGGTGCGGATGTCTCTCACACCCATGAAGCTGAGTTTTTTGTGGGTTTCCTTGCCCACACCGGGGATCTTGGCTACCGCCAGGGGGGCCAGAAATTCTTTCTCTACGCCGGGGTCTATTTGCCGGGTGCCATTGGGTTTAGCCTCTCCGGTGCCGACCTTAGATACCAGCTTGTTGACCGACAAGCCAAAGGAAATGGGCAGGCCTGTTTCTTTGGTGATGCGCTGCCGCAACTCGAGCGACCATTTGTAACAACCAAAGTACTTGTCCATGCCTGAGATGTCGAGGTAAAATTCGTCAATAGAGGCCTTTTCGTAAATGGGCGACTGGTCGGCAATGACTTGGGTGACATCGTGTGAATATTGGGTGTAACTGTCCATGTCGCCCCGGAGTACGATGGCCTGGGGACAAAGGCGGAGTGCCATCTTCATGGGCATGGCCGAATGAACCCCAAACCGCCTTGCCTCGTAACTGCACGAAGCTACCACGCCACGGTTGCTGGTGCCCCCTATGAGCAAGGGTTTGCCCAGGAATGCTGAGTTTTTCAGACATTCTACGGAGACAAAAAAAGAGTCGAGATCCATGTGTAGAATTGCCCTTTCGTACATTTTTGACCATTTATTTGTCTTCAAATGTACAAATTATTTGTCTTTTTGCGATGTTTTTTTTCTGTTTATTAAGTTTTTTTAATTAAAAAACCGAAACAACAAAAGAAGAAAAATGGGTTTTGGCCGTTAATAGAAAAATATTCAGGACAATAAATTGGGTTTTACTGGCATTCACATCCCACAACTTGTATTGATGTTAAAATAAAATATCGCAAAATTAAAATAAACAAAACTATAGGCAGAAAGGCGTTAAATAATAAACAAAAACCAAATTATGTTTTGTTATTAAAGATTATTTAAATATTTTAATCCTGAGTTTAAAAAAATTTTAATTTTGTCTTCGCCAAGACATAGGGCATTCAAAAGTAAATGCGTTATGTTGATTATTTACTAAAACAAAAAAAATTATCAAATGAAAAAATTAAGCTTACTCGCCGTGGTGGTCATGGCACTTTTTTCTTGTGCCAAAAATGAAGGCGAGCAGGAAGTTATCTCACACGAGCATGCCTTAAACAGGGGCTGTGCTTCTCACACCGTTTTACAACAACAGCTGGAGGCGGATCCCGGACTACAGGCGCGGATGGATGCCATCGAAGCCTTTACAGAAGAAGCCCTTCGTTCGGGTGACAGGATTCTGCTGTCCAATGGCAACATCCAGATTCCGGTGGTATTTAACGTATTGTATAAAACCAATGCGCAGAATATTTCTCAGGCTCAGCTGCAATCACAAATCAATGTGCTCAATGCAGACTTTGCAGCCCTCAACAGTGAATACGGCTCTATTCCGGCAGCCTTCTCAGGTGTAGCCTCAGGCCAAACCGGCATTGAGTTTGTGCTTCATTCCATAGTTAGAAAAAAAACCAATAAAACCAGCTGGCAGACCAATGATGCCATGAAAAAATCTACACAGGGGGGTATCAATCCCACCACCCCTACCACCAAACTCAACATCTGGGTTTGTAACCTGAGTGGTGGCATTTTGGGATATGCCCAATTTCCCGGCGGAGCATCAGCAACCGACGGTGTAGTATTGGACGACAATGCAACCGGCAATACAGGTACAGCTTCAGCGCCCTTCAACAAAGGCAGAACCGCCACCCACGAAATAGGCCACTGGCTTAACCTCCGCCACATCTGGGGAGATGCAACTTGCGGAAGTGACCTGGTAAGCGATACCCCAACCCACAATACTGCCAATTATGGCTGTCCTGCACAACCCCACTACAGCACCTGCTCAGGCGCACCTCGTGAAATGACCATGAACTACATGGACTACACCGACGATGCCTGTATGTACATGTTTAGCACAGGCCAGGAAAACAGGATGAAAGCAACTTTTGCTGTGGGAGGACCCCGAAACAGCTTTGCCCAATAAAGAAACCAAAAAACCTTGATCATATTAGGCCGTGGGATACAAACCCGCGGCCTTTTTTATTCTTCAGCTGCCCGTGCTTCAACCACCTCGTTGCCGGCAATCAAAAAAACGCGGTCTCCTGCCTGCACTTTTACACTCACATGACCCGTAAAAAGGCCAAAAGCTGGCATCACGGCTTCATCTTCCTTCCAGTGAAAGCAGGGAAAACGCTGACTCTGCCTGCCCTTGCCATACAACCTCACTCCGGGGTGTACATGTCCATAAATATTGTAATAGCCCGTTCCTTTAATGGCATCGTGTGAAAACAACAAGCCGTCTTGCTGTAAGACTTCCACCTGCTCAAGCCCCAGGGTATCGTACACTTCATCCAGCATGATGTCGTGGTTGCCCTTTACCAAAATGGTCTCTATACCGCCCAAACCATCGAGCCACTTTGAAAACACCTCTACCGAACGATTGTACTCTGAATGAAAAAGATCGCCCAAAAAAACCAGCTTTTGCGGCTGGTATTTATCTACCACAGCCTGCAATCTCAACACCTCCTCCCGGGTCAACTGCAGGGGCACCCCGATGCCCGCCTTTCTAAAATGATTGGATTTGCCAAAGTGTACATCGGCTATAAAAAGGCTTTGGTACTTTTTCCACCACAAACATTTTTCCGCCCCCAGGGTAAGCTCTGCTCCTCTAACTTCTATGACCAAAGTTTTTGCCTGCAATTTACAACGAAGGGGCGAATCTACGCCGCTATTGGTCAAACCAGGCGCTTTATCTAATATCCACCCACCTTTATAGAAAATTCCAACGGGTTGACCGTTATTGTTTGTAATATTGTATTCATAAAATCAACGCATTGCCGATGAAATTCTATACTATGATCCGGTTTTCTACTTATTGCCTTGTTTTGCTGTCCATAATGCCCTGGTCTGGAAATGCTCAGGAAGTTTGGCCATTGAGAAAGTGCATTGATACCGCCATCAAAAACAATCTTAGCATCCAGGGTGCCAAACTCAACCTGCAAAGCGCTCAGATCGACTCCAAACAAGCC
>JAGNSQ010000148.1 GCA_017987975.1 Saprospiraceae bacterium | reverse complement strand
AAAAACTAAGCTGATGCCTCCGTCCTAACCAAAAGCTGAGCTTGCCATTAAAATCACTAAAATGGTAAGAGGTTTCTCCTTTACCATCACCACTTTCGATAATGTATCTCGATAATTCCTTGATCCAGGGATCAGCAAATGTTCTTCGGTAAGAAAGTAAAAAACTGGCTTTGTCTTTGATGATGGGTCCCTCAACCACAGCTCTGGATGCAATGGTACTCAGGCTTATCTCTCCCTCATAATGCTGATTGTTGCCATCCTTTGTTTTTATATCCAAAATTGAAGACAATCTGCCTCCATACCTGGCAGGAAAGCCTCCTTTAATCAATCTTGAATCCTGGATGATGCTGCTGTTAAATATAGAAATCAAGCCAAAAGCGTGTCCTGTGTTTTGTACTGGCACCCCATCGTACAAAATCAGATTTTGATCGTAATTGCCTCCTCTCACACTAAGCCCTCCAAATCCATCAGAAGCGGTTGAAACACCGGATGTACCGTTAATGGCTCTAAGCACATCTGCCTCACCGGCGAACATCATGGCGTTGGCAATTCGATCTGTACTAAAATAAGTCTCACCATACCGTTCAGTGGTTCTGGTGAGATCCTCTTCAACAATAATTTCTGTGATTTGATTGGAAGTACCCAGTCTTCTGTTTACGGTCGTATCTCTGTTTAAAAAAAGATGTAAAGTATCTTCATCGTACCCAACATAAGAAAATACAACACCGTGGTTGCCTCGTTTTAATTTTAAAGCGTAGAAACCGTCTTCATTACAAAAGACTCCTGCAGAACGATCTGCAAGATACACAGCTGCATAGGGCAGGGCTTCCCCACCCTCTTTAGATCGCAAATAACCGGATAAAGTAAATTGCTCGTTTAAACCATCAAACTTCTGGCTAACGATGGCGATATTACCACCAATGACTTGATAGGTCAGTTTGAAAGGCTCACAAACTACTTTGACCACATCAACCAGCAACTCATTGGTAGCTCCAATGGTAACTGTTTTGGTGGAATTGATCTTGGATTCTGAAAAAACAATGTTGACACCTGTTTCTTTTGACAATTCTTTTAAAACAACAGGCAACGGTTTATTGACGCACCTATAGGACACTCGGGTGTCCAAGGGGGTTTGCTGCGCCAAAATTGAGTCAGAACAAACAAAAATAATTAATAATATATTAAAGATTTTCCTCAAGTGTTAAGACATTTGACAATCTTAACACAAATTTCATGCCGATCTTATGACACTAAGAGCAACTCAAACCTGATATTTGGTATTCTCCAGCTGCTTTTTTAACGATTTTGGCTGAAAATGTAGCCTCAATAAGACTCAAAATCTCTTCCAAAGTATTGTTTTTCAAACTTCTCGAAGTAAATGGGCATTTTTCTATGGATGAGCTGCCTTTCGTTGAGATTTTTACCCCAAATTTTGATTCAATGTCAGAAATGACCCTCGTAAGTGGCTCATTGTTGTATACCATCTCTGGATCTGACCAACTTAAAGTACTAAAGTCTACTTCCTCTATTTTCTCAAGTTTTCCATTATTCAAGATAACTCCTTCTTTATCAGTTATTTCAATTTTATTACTATTGGCAGATTGCACAGCAACCCTGCCCTCTAATACTTTAACTTCTTTGATCTGATTTTCGTTGGTCACCAAAAAGGTAGTTCCTAACACACTTACTTGTATGTCACCTGCCTTAACTTCAAAGCCACTTCCTGTCTTTTCGACTTCAAAGATGCCACTGCCACTAAGGGTAACTTTTCTGTTTTCTACAAATGTATTTTCATTAAAAGTCAAGCTGCTGTTAGCCGCCAATTTAACGTTTGAGCCATCTGGCAGACTTGCTACCATAACTGTTGAACCGGAATTGATAGTGGTTGTGCCAGGGTTGCCCATCCATCTCATGGCAAAAAAGCCTAACACCAGAACTGCAGCAACCGCTGATGCATATCTTATAAAAAGATTTCTGGTCTTTGCTTCTGTTTTGGTAGCATCGATAGGAGCTTCAGTATCCACATCACTCTGGGCTGCTACCGCCAACTTAAAACGCTGAAATGCCTTTGCCCCGTCAAAGCTAAGATCATCTCCCAGACTACCAGACTTTTCCCAAACGGCTTCCACATCCCGGGCCAACTGCACGTGAGATGCATCAGCTGCAAGGGCCTTTTCCAGCTCTGCCTGTTCAGCTGCACTCAACTGACCCGTCAGTTGTTTGTGCACCCATACGCTTATTTTTTCTTTACTCATGTTAAACTAAGTTTTCCTGGCTTATAGTTAGGACAAAATTTTATGGCTGTCCCCCCTATCCATATATTAGTTTTTTTTATAATTTAATCTTGCGTATTGACTAGCAATGAGTTACGCAATATTTTCAATGCTTTAGATATCTGATTTTCCACCGTTTTCACCGAAATCTCCATGATATCAGCGATTTCCTGGTAGGTTTTATGCTCAAATCTGCTCAAAGCAAAGGCATATTTGCACTTTTCGGGCAAATTTTCCATCACTTTGTCCAGTTTTTGCTGCATTTCTGAACCAAAAATTTCTTCTTCCACCGAGTCTTCCATGTCTTCATACCCTAAAAGGGCATTTTCATCATCTGTAAACCTCGATTTGGACTTAATGTAGTTGAGTGACCTGTTGTAGACCGACCTTTTTAGGTAAGCCAGAATAGATGTAGTTATGACTATTTGTTCTCTCTTGTTCCAAAATTCAAGCAATACCTCCTGGACCACATCCTCAGCTGCGTCTTTATCTAACAACAACCGGTAAGAAGCTTTGCACAAAATCGAGTAAAAATGGGTATAGATGTATTCAAACCCTTTTTCCGGATTGTTGTGTAAAATGAGTTCAAGATTGACCTTATCGATATTTTCTGCCATGTATCTGTTATAATACGACGCCAATATCGGAATAAAAAATTGAAAAACGATAACAAGAATAACATAAATGCAGGTGCAAACCCGCAGGTTCAGTCATTATGGAGGGGAAACATGTTTAGAATAGCAAAAAAAAGGCCAGAAATGCGCTTTTGCACTTCCGGCCTTTTATTACTGAAAAATATTTTTGGTTTCTAGGCTTTTTTGACCTTTATAGAACATCCCAGCGCCTTGGTAACATTGGGGATGATGTCTTTGCCCCCCTGAAGAGAGGCTATTGCATCTTCCAGGTATTTAGCCTTCACTGCTGAAGCATCATTGGGATTGTCATCAATGGCACCGATGTATTTGACAACTCTTTGGGCATTTAACAAAAATACATGGGGTGTCCTGGTTGCCCCGTACTGGGGATAAATTTTTTGCCCCTCATCAAAGAGGTAAGGAAATTTAAATCCTTTGCTTTTAGCTCTCTTTTTCATTTCATCAAAACTATCTTCCGGCTCGGCGGTAGGATCATTTGGATTGATGGCGATAACAGGATAACCCATTTTACTGTATTTATCATTGATGGCGATCAATCTGTCTTCGTACAATTTTGCATATGGGCAGTGGTTACAAGTAAAAACAATGATGTAACCCTTTGCATTTTTAAAATCTGCAAGCGAAACCATTTTGCCATCCACATTTTTTAATTTAAAATCTGTGGCTGTATCCCCCGGTTTCAAGGCCGTAGGAGCAAGGGGGGCATTCAGTGTAAACAGGGAAATCAGCATTCCTGTAATGATGGTCAAACTCATTTTATTGTTTGTTTTTAATTAGTGATTGAATATCAATTGTTGTTTCTATCGCTTCCATGGAATCAAAGTCGGTTTCGAAAAAAAACTTATCAGCTCTATTGTATACAAGGGTTGCAGGTATTGAACCCGACCATTCCGGGGAAATCTTGTCTATCCAGTCATTGGCCCTGCCATCTGCCAGCACTACCACCGGAATTGTTATATTGCGTTGGGCGAGAAATCGTGCTATCCTTCCGTTGGCATCTGCCTTTTTATCCAAACTTACCAAAACCATTGGGAGTTCCGGATATTTCTCGTGGAGTTGTTGAAAATACGGCAGTTCTTTGACACAGGGCTTACACCAGGTGGCCCAAAAGTTAATCAATTTCACCTGATTGGTTTCAACTTGTAAAACAACTTTTTGAAAAGAAGCAAAATCTTCATAAAGGGGAACAGCTACATCTGATTGAGCAGCAGCTGTCCACCCCCAAATGAAATAAATTATAAGTTGTAGCTGTTTAAATCGCTGCATTGTATTTTTTCTCAACCACATTCCAGTTGACAATATCTACAAAAGCAGTCAAATAGTCTGCCCTTCTGTTCTGGTAATTGAGATAATAAGCGTGTTCCCAAACATCAACTCCCAAAATAGGTGTGCCTCCACAGCCGGAAGCAGGCATTAGTGGGTTATCTTGGTTGGATGTAGAACAAATTTCGACTTTTCCACCTTTGTGTGCACAAAGCCAGGCCCAACCGGATCCAAATCTGGTCATAGCTGCCTGTGCAAATTCTTTCTCAAAATTTTCTTTTGAGCCATAAGCGGCTTCAATGGCCTCTCTTAAAGGGCCTGTCAAATATCCCCTGTCTTTGGGGTTTAAGACTTCCCAAAAAAGACTGTGGTTAAAATGTCCACCTCCGTTGTTTCTAACTGCCATGTTGGACATGTCCAGACCTGTCAGGATTTCTTCGATAGACTTGCCTTCAAGGGGTGTTCCTTCGATGGCCTTATTCAAATTGGTGATGTAAGCGTTATGGTGCTTGGTATGATGGATTTCCATGGTACGCGCGTCGATCTGCGGTTCCAATGCATTGTAATCATATCCAAGATCAGGAAGTGTAAATGCCATTTTATGAGATTTAAGGTGTTTTAATAATAAAAAAACGAAGTTCCCCCCTTTTGGTTTAAGGAATACTACAAATTTAAACTTATATCATGCAAATACCATGATTCACCCGCCATCGGGTCCAATAAATATTTGTTAAAATTAACCCTAATAAAGGCGGATACCCACTGTAAAGGCAACTTTAGGGGCTATTCCTTTGTATTCGTAATCAAAAATGTCAAAATCATTGTAAACAGGAACAGGTTCTGTTAAAACAATGCTGTAACTATCTTTGACGTCGCTCAACCTGAAGCCACCACCCACGGTAAGGTCAACAAACAAATTTTTGGTTAGCAATGCCCTACAGCCAACAAGAACACCTCCTGCATGCGCGGTGATGTCTCTGCTAGTGGTGTATTCTTTACTGGTTCCACCCAAAGGGTCATAATAATAACCTGGAAATTCCTTCGATATGGAACTGTACTGATAATAAGGAGCTACGTAGGGCTGCCATCTGGCACCACCCAATTTGGTATCCATTCCTTCAAAACTGGGGTGGATCAAATAATACCTAAATTGTAACTCGCCCGTAAATCCGCTGATAGATTCATTTTGGTTGTCTTTCAAAATAACGCCCGGTGAAAACAATAATGTTTTATCCTGACCTATCCCTGTTTCGTAGGTTACTACAAAAGTATTCCTGAAAAAATGAAATGGAGAAATACCCAAAAAACCAGGTTTGGTAGATTGAGCTGCTAAACTAAAGGTGGCGAAAATAAAAAATGCTATTAATTTTTGTTTCACGATGTCTATTTTTAGGTATCACAGGCATTTGCCAGCAATAGTAAAACGAAACTCAGAGCACAAAAGTTAGCTGTTTTCCTGCTTTTTTTACTTGATCTTACGCATGCGCAAACTCATTGGCGTCACTTCCAGGTATTCATCATCTTTGATGTATTCCATGGCTTCTTCCAGAGAAAAAACAATTTTAGGCGCAATTTTTACGGCATCGTCAGATCCGGAAGCCCTCATGTTCGTGAGTTTTTTTCCTTTGATTACATTCACGTCCAAATCATTTTCACGAGAGTGCTCTCCTATTACCTGACCAACGTAAACCTGCTCATTGGGGTCAATAAAAAACCGCCCTCTATCCTGCAATCTGTCGATGGCATAGGCAAGGGCCTGACCTTGTTCCATGGAGACCAATGATCCTTTGTTTCTGCCGGAAAGTTCACCCTTGTAAGGTTCGTATTGTTTGAATCGGTGAGTCATAACGGCTTCTCCTGCGGTAGCCGTTAATATATTGTTTCTCAAACCTATGATGCCCCTTGCAGGTATATCAAATTCGAGATGCTGTACATCTCCTTTTGGCTCCATTACCTGCATAAGTCCTTTTCGCTGGGTTACCAGTTCAATAACTTTACCAGCCGACTCTTCCGGTACATCGATAACCAGATGTTCGACAGGTTCACATTTCTGTCCATCAATCTCTTTAAAGATTACCTGCGGTTTTCCAACCTGAAGTTCATATCCTTCACGACGCATGGTTTCGATAAGTACTGACAAGTGTAAAACACCTCTACCATAAACGTCAAATTTATCTTCTGTAGGACCATCCACAACTCGAAGAGCCAGGTTTTTTTCCAACTCTTTGTAAAGCCTGTCACGCAAGTGCCTGGATGTTACAAATTTGCCTTCTTTTCCAAAAAATGGAGAGGTGTTGATGGTAAACAACATACTCATGGTAGGTTCATCCACCGCAATACGAGTGAGCGCTTCAGGTTGTTCTGCATCGGCGATCGTGTCGCCAATATCAAAATCTTCCATACCTACAATTGCACAAATATCACCAGATCTTACGGTACTTACTTTTTTCCTGCCTAGTCCCTCAAAAATATACAATTCCTTGATTCTTACCTTTTTCTGACTCCCATCTTTTCGGAAGAGAATACAATCGGTATTTTCAACCAAATCACCTCTGAATATCCTTCCGATGGCAATCCTGCCTTGAAAAGCGTTGTAATCCAATGAAGTAATCTGCATTTGCGAAGGACCTTCATAATAGGGTGCTTCGGGGATGTTATCAATTATAGCCGTTAGAAGAGGCTGAATATTGTGAGTACGTTGATTGAAGTCGAAACTCATCCATCCTAATTTGGATGAACCAAACAATGTCACAAAATCCAATTGGTCTTCTGTGGCACCCAGGTTAAACATCAGGTCAAAAACATCTCCCTGAACTTCCTCCGGGCGACAGTTTTCTTTGTCTACCTTATTTACAACTAATATGGGTTTCAAACCCAATTCAATTGCTTTGTTCAAAACAAATCGCGTTTGGGGCATTGGACCTTCAAACGCAT